>JAYUDS010000001.1:0-7433 GCA_043739595.1 Candidatus Adlerbacteria bacterium
TCTCAAGCGTGGGTTACCAACAATTGAGCTTTTGGCGTCACAAGGGGCAAAAATACTGCTTGTAGGCTATATAGGGCGGGAAGGTGGCACCCTCGAGCCGGTAGCAAAAGCACTTCAACTGCTTGTGCCAAATATCCCTATTTTATTTACCAAAACTGCGCTCGTAAATGTTGGAAAAGAAATAGATGCATTGCCAACAGGCTCATGTCTTATGCTTGAAAATATGCGAAGAGAGCCAGGGGAAGAAAAAAATGATCCACTCTTGACGCAAACCTTGGCCGCACTTGCTGATGTATTTGTAGATGATGCATTTGCTGAAGCACACCGACCATACGCCTCAAATGTTGGGGTGGCTGCACTGCTGCCTTCATATGCAGGCCTATTGCTTGAAGAAGAGGTGCAAAAACTACAAGAAGCACTTATTCCGCCGAGTAAATCTCTCGCTATAGTTGGGGGAGCAAAATTTGAAACAAAACAGCCGCTTTTGGAAAAGCTTTTAACTGTATACTCCACAATCCTACTTGGAGGAGCGCTTGCTAACGATTTGCTCAAGGCCCGCGGTATGCCGGTAGGTGCGTCGTTGGTGTCAGACCAAGGAGTGCCAGAAGACTTGGCAGGAGATGAACGCGTGCACATGCCGGACGATATACGCGTAGAAGGGGACACGGTTCGCGACGCACATACTGCAGACGTCCGAGCAGATGAAAAAATTATAGATATAGGGCCCCAGACGGAGCAGCATTGGTCTCAACAAATAAGAGAGGCAGAGTTCGTTCTGTGGAATGGGCCCATGGGAGTCTACGAAAAAGGATTCGTAGAAGGTACGGACGCACTCGCAGAAGCGCTCGTGGGTGCAACGTGCCGCGCGGTCATAGGGGGCGGGGACACCGCCGCCGCACTTGCGAAGTTTACCTTCGACCCAAGCCGCATCTTCGTCTCCACTGGTGGGGGAGCCATGCTCGAATTTTTGTCTAATGGTGGAAGATTACCTGCAGTGGATATTTTGAAACAGTAAAATCAAAACAAATCTTGTGGTCCCACGCTACATTACGCAAGCGAACTCCAGGAAAAGTACTGGAGGTACGTGCCTGTTTTTTAGCAGGCTGCTGCTTAATGCGGTGGGTTCGGAGCGGTAAAAATAACACTGCCTGGCAGCAGAAACAAAAAATTCCGAGTGTCTTACAAACCTTGGCTTGCTCTATAGATGTGTTTCTATACCGATGAGTCCTAAAGAACGAAAGCAAACAAAAGCCCACAAGTTTGACTTATGGGTTTTTGCTATACACCAACGTTTTCAGCCAATGTGCGGGGGATAAGGTGGATGTGGACGTGGGGGACATCTTTGCCGACTATAGAGAGGTGGATATAGTCGGTGTTTGGTTTCTGTTTTAGATCGCGCGCAAGCTGTTTGGCTACGCGGAAGAGGTGGTCAGAGAGGTTATCAGGAAGTTCTTCGAACCAGTGGTAGTGCGCTTTCGGTATGAGTAGTGTGTGCCCTGGCGCCTTGGGGTGAATATCTAAAAATGCGAAGACTAGGTCGTCTTCGTAGACTTTGTCGGAGGGGATTTCTCCTTTGGATATTTTACAAAAAATGCAGTTTTCCATATCAATTTTGCTTCGCGTATACTGTAGCACATGAAAACCTATCGGGTGCACGACGGCGCACCACAGGATGTTCGAGTGGCGCTGGGAGCGCACTCGGACTTTATGCAGGACCTGCTTTTTTTGCGGGGTATCGAGACCCAAGAAGCGGCGGCGCAGTTTTTGTATCCTGACTTCGAGCGCGACACTCATGACCCAATGCTCTTGCCAGATATGGAGAAGGCGGTGGATAGAGTAATTAGCGCTCTGAAAAATAACGAAAAAGTGTCAGTGTGGAGCGACTATGACTGCGACGGTATACCAGGCGGGGTGATGCTGACGGACTTTTTGCGCAAGATTGGGCTCATGGTCCGACACTATATCCCACATCGACACAAAGAGGGCTACGGGCTCAATATAAGCGGCATAGACGAGTTGGCTGGGGAGGGGATTACGCTTATTATCACTATAGATCTCGGTACGACCGAGCACGAGGCTATAACGTACGCAAAATCGAAGGGGGTTGACGTGATAGTGACGGATCACCATTTAGTCCACGCCGCGGAGGAAGAACTTGTTGGAGAAAATGGTCTGGAAGGTCTCGGACGTAAGTATCCTCTTACCTATAGCGCCGCTTTGGGTGCTGAGGCGGCCCGAGGACCTTTTCGGAAACAAGTTCTTCCGGAGGATGCTTTCGCGGTGATAAATCCAAAACGTCTTGATAGTAAATACCCGTTTGATAGCCTCTGTGGGGCGGGGGTGGCATGGAAGTTGGTGCAAGGCATTTTACAAAAAAATAGGTTTAATCTGCCGCTTGGCGCCGAGAAGTGGTATCTCGACTTGGTCGGCATCGCGACATTGTCGGACATGGTGCCCTTAGTGGGGGAAAACCGGATGTTGGCGAGCTTTGGACTTGTTGTATTGCGGAAAAATAGAAGGCCGGGGTTGGCGCAACTTTTGTCGCTGGTGCGCATCAAGCCGCAGACGCTGACTGAAGACGACATTGGGTTTATGATTGGCCCGCGCATCAACGCGGCTTCAAGGATGGACTCGCCAGACGTAGCGGCGAAGCTTTTGGCCAGCCACGACTTAGGCGAAGCGCTCGTGTTGGCGCAAAAACTTAATGGCATTAACGACGAGCGTAAGAGTGTCGTCTCGGTGACGGTCAAAGAGGCGAACAAGCGGCTACAAAACGTTGAAGAATGGATGGAAAGCCCAATAATTGTGATGGGTAACCCAAATTGGAGGCCCGGCATTTTAGGGCTCGTCGCCAACTCACTTATGCAAGCAAGCGGCAAGCCGGTGTTTTTGTGGGGCCGAGATTATGGCAGCGCGCCAGAGGAGCGAGAAGGGCTCTTGCGAGGTTCGTGCCGCTCCAACGGTAAAGTAAACGTAGTGGAATTGATGCAGGTAGCGGGGGACGTGTTTGACCACTTCGGCGGCCATGCCGCCTCGGGCGGATTCTCAGTTTCAGAGGGCCGAGTGCACGAGTTGGGTCCAAGACTCGCTGCGGCATATGCCCAATTGCCGGTGCAAATACCAATTGAAGAAGTGCTGATCGACCGGCATCTCGATATGCAAGACGTACTTCGAGCTCACAAAGAACTTAAGGCGCTCGCGCCGTTCGGGGTAGGGAACACCAAGCCGCTTTTTTTACTCCAAAATATGTCTATTAAATCGGTCCGAACCTTTGGTAAAGGCAAAGACCATCTTGAATTGACCTGCGAGCGTGAAGGCAACTCAATAGCTGGCGTCTCATTTTTTAGCACAGTAGACTCCTACCAAAAGCGCGTAAAATCGGGCGACACCGCTGACGTCGTCGGCCACGTCGAAACCGACTGGAAAGGGCAACCGAGACTGCGTATCGTAGATATTTTATAAAAGAAAAGCCGCATTACTGCGGCTTTAAGGTACGGAAACAAGTGGCAAGTTCTTTGACCTGGTCATTAAATAACGGATTTTCGCGCATAACGTTGCTTAAGACATATACGTCAGGAATATACAACTTTGCCCACGTAGTCATGAAGAACGTGTACACAAGAAATGGTGTCACACCAGCTATCGGATACATGTCTGCAATGACGCGAGCCCTTCGGTCTGCGCGTGTTGCATGGAGTGATGGTTCAAACTCAAGCCAGCTGTGCGGTTCACCTTTTCCAAAATAGCCATCGTTAACGCGAACTATTGGGAAAACGCTCGCAAGCGCATGGCAGACATGGTGGCAGGACGGAATATGTATGCCCCATGTTATGTCTGGCGCTTGTTCAAGTACATGACGTATGTATTTGAACATACCCAACTGTTCCCCTGTCACGAAATGCTCATTCAGAGTATAGGGTGTCACAGGACGCTCCTTTTGTGTTGTGTATCTAAGCGCACTGTAGGTGATAATGCTCCGACTCGCAACTAGAAATTCTTAAAATAAATGGCGCCGGTTGAGAGGCAGGTCGACTTGTCGGGGTCGGGGAGGATGTTGCAGTACGCATTCGCCTGCGTGATGGCATGGTGGTACGAGATAAACTCTTTGACCGCGCCAATAACACAGTTTGTTTTGTCCTGGGGGAAAGTCGCCAGGTCACAGGTGGTTTTAGTTTGCGCGGCGTCATGGTTGGCATAGTTTGCAGCGTCCCGGCCAATGCTTTGACCGCACACCTCTCGGAAGGCTGGTTCGACACCGGCACACACGCCGAATGTGGCTTTAAAATTCCCACCATTTTGCGATAGTACGAAGGATGTTTGGCCCAAATAACACTGAAATTTATATTTTGAATCAACTGCGGTGCAGGGGTAGATAGGATCCTCGGCTTTGAGACCAGGCGAGGAGCCGTCGCGGCCAAAGACTATGACGTTTTCCATAAAAGTGCCGCTGTAACAAGACTGTTTTTCCCAGTCGCCGGTGAGGTTGTCACACTGGGTAAGCGAACTGAAGACGTCGTCCCCGTCGAGTTCCATGATGCCGTGGCCCAGGCCGTGAACGCAATTGTAGTAGTCGAAGTTATAGGTCGCTTTGCCGGGTATGTCGGCGCAAATAGTGTCCATTTTTTTCGGCAAATTTTCTTGACCGATGTTTTTAACAATACCTTCCAGCACGCCGTGGTAGTACCCGCTCCAACAGAAGCTGTCGCCGTGCTGGTACGCTTTTGAAACAGTGGGGTAGAGCTTGACTGCTTGGCGGCCTATCACATGGGTAAGCGGGTGGCATTGTGCCACCACAAACGTGTCCGTGTTGTAGCGTTTTTTAAGATCTGAAAAGGCGATGTCGATACTAAACGAGTCGACAAGCTTTTGATAGTACGACTGTAGACATTTAAAGTGCGGACCAGAGTCGATGACTGTGCCGCAGAGTGTGGCGTCGTACGTATACGGAAGGGTGGTATTTCTACTTGCTTCAGCCGCTGCACGCTCAGGCCGTTTAAGAGACCCGGTCGGGTTTATGGCGTTTTGGATCATTTGCGCTTCGGGCTGGAAGGGTGTTTTTGTTGCTGGTAACACTTGCTGTTGGCTCAAAATTGAAGGAGCTTGCACTTGTTGGTAGCTAAACACACCACCAGTCGCGAGCGCTGCAATAAAAAGAGCCACAAGAACGCCGAGAGATATACGTGTACGCATAGCCATATTATACAGGGTATACTAAGCGCGTGGAGAATATTCTTATATACACTGATGGGTCTAGCCGCGGCAACCCAGGCCCCGGCGGTTGGGGAGCTATTGTTGCCTCTCCTAAGCTGGTGGTGGAACTTGGAGGGTTTGAACCGCATACTACCAACAACCGGATGGAACTTTGCGCGGTGCACCGAGCGCTTGAAACAGCTCTTGCCTCGTCGGAGGACTCAATTATTGTGCGCACCGACTCTGCCTATGTGCTTAATGGGGCAACAAAATGGGGAAAAGGCTGGAAGCGTCGTGGCTGGAAGACTATGGAAAACAAAGACGTGCTTAATCGGGATGTATGGGAGCCGTTTTTGGTTCTGACAGAGCAGTATACTCGTCGTATTGTGTGGGAGAAGGTCGGAGGACATGTCAGTATCCCGGGCAACGAACGGGCAGATGAAATTGCAACCTCGTGTGCTCTAAAAGAACCTATTGAGTTGTATAACGGCTCGCGAGAGTCCTACCCAGTTAACCTTGAAATGGTTGCATTTAATGAAATTGAAAAACAAAAAAGGACCGATACACGAACCCGAGCAAAAACAAAAGCGTATTCGTATATAAGCTTGGTTGGAAGTGAGATCAAAATTCATAAGACCTGGGAAGAGTGTCGGCAACGGGTTGAGGGTAAAAAAAATGCCAAGTACCGAAAGTCGATTTCAGAACAAGACGAAGCTACTGTTTTGCAGGAGTTCGCGTCACATGTATAACTAATTTTTAAGCATGCATACTGGTGTATTTGTATATGTCGTGGCCGGAGCGCTCTGTGCGGGGATGGTTATTGGGTTAGTGTTCCATATCTCTCTTTGGATTGTGAGTGTATCGCTTGCTGGAGCGGTATTTCTCTTTGTCCTTGCAGCAGTCCTGCGTCTGCCAGGACTGTGGGTAGGGGCAGGCGCGCTTGCTGCAGTGGCTACTGGGATGCTGCGCTCTGAGATAGTTATTCAGCAAGAGGCTTCTGAAACACTCGCAACGTATATTGGCCAAAAAGCAGAGGTTGCGGGCCGTGTTGTGGAAGACCCCGACCGCCGCGAGACGTCACTGCATGTAACTATTCAGGTAGAAACAGTGCGTGGTGTGCCGACTTCAGGAAAACTTCTCGCGCTCATCCCGCGTAATGCAAAAGTGCTATATAACGACACGGTGGTTGTAGAGGGGCAACTAGTGGCTCCGAAAACGTTTCAAACAGATGCGGGACATACTTTTGACTACCCGGGCTATTTGCGCGCGCAGGGCATATCTACTCAAATACAGCGAGCAACACTTACGTCTGCACACGCTGGCGGGTGGACGGTGCTTGGGCCCCTGTATGCGCTTAAACATGCATTTGAACATTCGCTTGAACGTTTGTACCCAGAGCCAGACGGTTCACTTGAGGAGGGGATACTGCTTGGAGAGAAACATGGTATACCGCAAAGCCTTACCACTACGTTTATACAAAGCGGATTAGTGCACATGGTAGTGCTTTCGGGCTACAATATTGCAATAGTTTCTGAAGGGGTTTTTCGAGCGTTGTCGTTCTTGCCACAAACGTGGGGGTTGGGAGTGGGCGGAGGTGTGATGATATTGTTTTCGCTCATGACCGGCGCGGGAGCCGCCACGATACGAGCGCTCCTTATGGCACTCGTGGGGTTGCTGGCGCGCTATTTGCACCGCGCAACTATAGCATTGCGCTCACTTGTTCTTGCTGCAACCGGTATGGCGCTGTGGAACCCTGAAGGGTTGCTGCATGATTCGTCGTTTCTCCTAAGTGTGTTGGCTACTTTTGGTCTTATTACGTTGTCTCCCTGGGTGGAGAGGGGGTTGCCTACATTTTTAACAAGATACGAGTCGGTGCGTTCCATTGCTGCTTCAACAATAGCTGTGCAATTGTACGTACTTCCGGCGCTGTTGTATTTTTCCGGCGTGTTGTCCTTAGTATCCGTTCCCGCGAATATACTGGCACTTCCTGTTGTTCCCATGGCGATGCTTATGGGGTTTATTGCAGGCATTGTGGGGCTTGTATCGCCATGGCTTGGGTTCATACCGGCAATTCTCTCTGACATTCTTCTCAAATGGATACTATTGGTTGCACATGTTGCATCTTCGGTTCCATTTGGTTCTGTCATAGTAGGCGAATTTACTCCATGGCTACTTGTTGGTATGTATGTTCCGCTGACCTGGTTTGCTGTCCGAAAATATCAGCAAAACTCCAGGACAGAACA
>JAYUDS010000002.1:0-7419 GCA_043739595.1 Candidatus Adlerbacteria bacterium
ATACACCAATGCGAACAACAAAAGATAGGTAAACAAGGTGACGAATTTTGAGTCAGAAAAAAACTTAACGGCGGTACCCAAAGACTTTCTCGTTTTAAACGGGTTGCCGCCCATCGCGTTCTCGGCATAAATCTCGTCTAGTGCCAAGTGGCTAAAGTAGCCGAGCGCCACAGCAAAGGCAAACGCAGTCGCTATAAAATTTTTCTGCTCTAAGTGCTTAGCCGCAAGATATACCAAAAGTGCTGCCACCCCCATTGCGGGGATAGAATGCATGATGCCGCGATGGTGGGTGAACTTTCGAAACACTCCCCCGACGATAAACCACACGAAGAGCATGACCGCGATGGGTACGCCGACTACGTAATAGGTCAAAAAGGGTCCGTGGCTCAGCATATAGTAGAGCGCCGCCGCACCGCTCAAAATCGTAAACAGCCCGTATATCAAATAAAAAGGAATCCCCGTGTCGATGTCGAGGTCGGGCACAAACGAACCTACCGCTGTGACCGCAAACAACAGCAACAAGAGCCACGGGTCGGTCACCACTGCATAAAAATAGAGCAGCACCACGCCAACCGAAGCCAACACTGCGCCGAGCGAAATATGTGTCCGGAACATTGCCATAGGTTTAGTGTAACAAGGAATATGGGCAGGAAGTTCTTTTTATCTGTCTGTAAAAGCAACTCTACCTATGGTAGGTTTGGGCTAGACGCAGGAGGAGGGAGGAATGGATACGGTAGTAGCGAGCATGCTTGATATGTTAGACGCGTGTTCCGCAACCGATAATGTCGAATGGCTACGTCTATCTCATTCTCGGAAAGTTACGACTACTATTTCTGTCTTGGTGCTGACGCGAAAGACTAACCATTTCGACTATTTTGCCATGTGCAGATACACCGCGTACCAGTCGGTTGCAATTTCTTTTTGTGCTTCGGGGAGTGTCATGCGGCCGGAGCACACTTCCCCATGCAAATAATTTTCAACCTGGTCTTTTTCATGGAAGCCGGGCCTGGGTTCCGCCGGCTCAGGCCACAAGTTTTTGATGTCGTTAGACCCGCCAAGCTCGAGCGAAATAAAATGATCTACTTCATAACTTCCCCTAGGCTCGGGATACTGCACAGCATATTCAGCATACACGTGCTGTTTCTCGGACACGGGGACATTGCGTACCGTGCTGGAATACCCAGACACGCACACTTCTGCTGCATCTGTGGTAAGCACCACTCCAGGAGTTAACACAGGGTTTGGGTATAGTATGAGCGCCCCTACTTTTTCGATATGTGTCGCACTTCCGACCGCTGCGGTGTTTGTAGATTTGTGAAGTTGTATTTGGTGCGCAACATAGGTATACCCGACGTATAAGATAAGGAGCAAAAGAACAATGCGGAGTATATGCGAGCGTGACATCGGTACTTTAACTGTAGCAGACAACGCTGCATCTCAAAATATTTTACACTACGCACAAAAGAAAAGGCCGCACGCGAGAGTGCGTGCGACCCATTGTTATACGAACGAAAGAACTAGATTTTTATGTGTCCTTCCAACAGTTGCGTTGAGAAACCGCCATTGTCGGTGATCTGGTTGCCCACTCCGAAGAGTACCGACGCACCGTTTAAGCCAAACTGGCTTGGTTCTGGGTGGATGACCAGGGCGTTGCCGATAACTTCGAACTGCATACCCGCATTGTCTGCGGTGATGCCAAAGCTCCGGAGATCCAACGTGTCTCCTTCGCCGATGTTGAAGTCCCCTATGGAGCTCCAACCTCCTTTGAACGCAAACGTGTCTGCGCCGCTGCCGCCTTGCACATATGTACCACCGATAAAGGTGATAGTGTCCGCGCCGCTGCCGCCGAGGTACACCGAGCCTTGGCCGATTGTTGCCGCTGTACCAACGCCCGCTCTGGCGTCAATAAAGTCGTGGCCGCTGCCGAAGAAGGTGTTGGTGTGTCCTCCGATGGTTGCAAAGACGGTAGCGCCGTTCGCTTGAACCAGGTTACCAAAGCCGCCGCCAACTTGAACCGTTGCTGTCTGGTCTTGGCCGTTAAGGATGACTTGGTCGAGGTTGCTGTTTAAAGCAACCGTACTATGTCCGCCGCCGCTGACTGTGACTACATCACGCACCCCGAGCACATTCACCGTGGGATTGAGCCCGGTAAAATGGATTTGGTCGAGTGACCCATGGAGAACAACATTGGCGTTGTCTCCTGAGAGCGCCACCTGGTCACGTGAACCAGTTACGTCAAGAGCAAAGTTCGAGTCAGCAAAGTTGAAGCTGCCGTTATTTGTAGCAAGTACATTGGTCAAGGCAAGTCCTTTCTTGTAGTCAGACCGAAGAAGAAATCTCCCTCATCTCTACGATAGTATGTATATCACACATATGCAGTACTTGTTAACTCAAGTGGAGCCTCACCGTTCTAAATTTGAAAATCGCCGCACATACCACCTTCCCCACAACCGCCGCATAATGAGTCGGTCGAAAAGCCGGTCGGGTCCTATTGGGTTTACGAGCACCGTCACTAACCCAGCGCGGTTACCGCCCAAGATGTCGGTCAGGAGTTTGTCGCCTACCATCACTACTTCGTAGGGTGGGCGTTTAAGTTCACGGAGCAAGAGTTTAAAATAGGTACTCGACGGCTTTTTTATAAACCTACCGACACGCAGGGTCTGTGCGCCAATACTCTCCGCAATTGCGCTTAGGTCGCGGCGGCTGTTGCTGGCAATGCAAATTTGGTCAATGAGCCCAGCCTGTTTCTGCGCAAGCAAGAAGTCTCGAGTTTTGCTGTCAAGAATTGTCGTGTTGTACTTAACCAAGGTATGGTCTACGTCGAGCACCAAGGCCCGTATACCGCGCCGGTGGAGCAGCGCGAAGTCTATGTCCTCTACCCCGCCCACCACCATGTCTGGTATTAAACTTGAAGAGGGCTTTTTTTGTGTGGGTTCAATATTCATCAGTTCTTAGTATAGTAACGGTAACGCTAGTAAGTATGAAATCCCTACAAGAGCTCGAAAAACATATAACAGCGCAAAAACGCGCAGTATTGCTCGTTAACACGCACTCACGCCACGGCGAAGAGCTTTTTTCGCAAGCCAAAAAACTTCTTACGGAGCGGGGGTTTACATTTGCGGCAACGTACACCATACAAAACCCCAAACTGCTTAATATGACGATGCATGAGGTTATGAAGGACAAGCCAGCCCTCGTGATAGTGGGGAGCGGTGACGGCACGATAAGCGAAGTGGTAGGCCATTTAGCGTATACCGACACGGTGCTTGGTTTTTTGCCGCTGGGCACTACAAACAATTTTGGAAGGAGCCTCGGGCTGCCGCTACAACTTACCGAAGCAGTAGACACCATCGCAAACGGCCATGTGTCTGAAGTTGACTTAGGCGTGATAAACGGGAATTACTTTGCAAACATTGCGAGCATCGGCATGTCGGTCGAAGTTGCCGCCTCAGTGCCCGCAAAACTGAAGCGAGTGGCTGGCCGATTTGCGTATACGCTGTCTGGTATCCCCGCGTTCATCGGACATGAACCATTTGTGTCTACTATCGTAGCCGATCATACTACGCATACAATCCACACGCATCAGCTTATTATCGCGAATGGACGGTTCCATAGTGGAAATGAATTTGCGACTGATGCGAGCATCGACAATGCCCGCTTGGCAGTCTTCCCCATTGGGGATACGAGCAAGTTCGCCTTCGTATTAGGGATGGCTCGTTTACTACTTGGGAAAAAAGGATCACAGAAAGAAGAAAAAATTATTATGGCGCACGAAATAACTATTTTGACCGACCCGCCGCGGGATGTAGAAATCGATGGCGAAGTAAAAACCAAAACTCCTGTCCGCGCCTCGGTTGCGCCAAAAGCATTAAAAGTTATAGTTCCATAACCATGGACACCTACCTCTTACATGTTGCAAGCACGTTGCCCCATTCGTGGCTGCACACGATGCTTTTTATTACTCGCATGGGCTCGATGCTGGTACTCATAACCGTTGCTATTGTGTTTGCATGTGTAGCACTTTTTTTGCGCCGACCTGACTTGGCACTTTTGATGACGCTCAGCATGCTTTCTCTCCCCTCATATGCGGCAATAAAAATGGTTGTCCACCGTGCACGGCCCATAAGTGACATGGTAGTCCAGTTGAGGTTAAGCGACTACAGCTTTCCCAGCGGACACGCGCTGGCATCCTTGGTTGTATATGGAACTCTGGCGTACGTGCTGTACCATCTACTACCCTCGCCATGGGCAAAAATTTCAGTCTTTTTTTTCGTACTACTTGTGGCTCTCATCGGCTTCTCGCGCGTGTACCTCCAAGTACACTACCCCACCGATGTGCTTGGCGGGTGGCTGATTGGCGCAGTCTACCTTTTGGGAATACGCCAATTTTTTATTTTTCTTCGACGATCTCCTTCAGTTTTTTAAGTGTTGCTTCCCAACCGTTAAGCGCCTCGACATATTCCGTATAGTCAACCGGCTTTTGAAACTCTTCGCGTCCACGCAACGTAGTTGTGCCATCATGCTCTGTTAGTTCATATGTAATAGTCGAATACACCACTTCAGATTCCGGATCTGCAAACAAGGTATGCTCCAAAAGTGCATTTTTTTCTATGCGTACAATTGTCCCTTGGGTATACATGTGGCCGTCGCGCCCCTGCAACCCAAATGGGCCGCCAACCTTCCAGTCAGATACATACTCACCACCAATCCTTCTCGTTATGGTTGGGTCAGTAAAAATACGCCACACATCGGCCGGGGCTGCTTGTATCTCTACTTTTTTATCAATCACAAGGTTTTTCTTTGGCGGTACCACGGGATGTTCGGCCACAGGTGGGGCCTCTTCTATCAGCTGGACCGGTATCACACTACTTTCTACATTAGCCTCTGGGTTGGAAGGAATAGGACTCTTTTTTTTGTTTTTAGTTTTTTTTGAACGCACCATTCTCAGTCCAAAAAACACACACCCTCCCGCCACGATAAAAAATAATGCAGCCGTAACGTTCATGGCCAAACTCAATGGGTTAGAAACAGGATTCGAGCTCGTTGCCTGGTAACGGGTACTGGTCGGGAACGTATACACAGGCGGCGTTGAGGTGGCACGTTGACTGGTAAGAGACGAAGAGGTTCCGTGCGATCTTTGCGTTGAGGTAGCATGCGGTGAACCCACAAGCGAAGGTTTCGGGGTCTTGGGCGAGGTAGTTGCAGACACAGGAGCGAGGTCAGTTAACAGAGTGTCGGGGTTGCCAGTGTCCGGCGATAGCGGCGCTGTAGTGGTGGGTACTGTAGTGGTTTGAGCCAGCGCCAGGCAGGGCAAAGAGGCCACGAGCACTCCAAACAGTAAAACTCCAGCAAAACGAGGCACTGTATGTAGTGGACTCATGCCTTAGATTAAATCATGCTGAGATTATTTGTATATCACCATAAAAAAACAGCCACCTCGCGTGAGGTGGCTGTTTGGCAAAAACGTACATTGCAACATTATTGTCTCTTCTTCATAATTTTTCGAGGTGGGGTCACCTTAGAGTACAGTTCAAAGGTGAGACCCTTTATCAAACTCTCAGCCCGTGGAATAATCGTCTGGATAGTTGCATTTACCCCATACTGGTAAGCCCACTCCATGGCAGATAGTACCGCACAAATATTGTCTTCCTGGAATACCTCTGGGCAAACGCGGATACGTGTCCAGCGGTGGTTTACACCGAAACCGGCAACTTCTTGAATAGCTTCGAAATGCTCTGTCGTGTAGATCGTCATTACTCCCGCCTGCCGTATGTCTGTTCCCATGTCCATGTTGGCACCTTTGGGCTGTCCTACCAGACACTACTCTATGTATGAGAAAAGGGATAGGACCAGGTTTACACAACAAAACCCCGCTCGAAGCGGGTTTTTTGTTGCTTGCGGCCTCATGTAGGCAGGCCACACGTGTCAAGGCAATTACTGACTGGTTGTAGTAGCTGAGCTACCATTCCCCACTGTAATAACTGAGTTGAGCGTATTCGATGTTCCGACTTCAGAAAATATGTACGTATACACACCGTCTACTGTTGGAGCCATGATAGACCCCGTCGAGAAGTTACCGCCGCCGTCAGCATGGACTGAGCCAACCATTTTGCCATCGAGAGTAATTTTTACATCAGTCTCGTGGCTAAAATTGCGGCCATTAAAGTCTAGACGCTCCCCAGCGGGTACTGTCGTATTTGTAGGCGAAATAGTACCAGTGAATGAAGATGAAGGAGGAGTCGAAGTACCTGTACCATCCGTACCTCCGGTATTGCCACCATTACCAGTACCACCTGTGTTTCCACCATTCCCTGCTCCGCCGCCCATTCCCATGAGGCTGGCAATCTGCGCTTTAAGGCTGGTAATTATATCCATCAAGTATGCGATCATGCCTGAATTAGCATGAGGCACACTCTCATATCCTCGGTTTGGCAAAGCTAAGTACGGAAACGTGGCGCGGAACGGAAGGTCGTTCGCATCAACACCATCTCCAAGCTTGGCTCCCGTGGGATCTACCGTAAATCCTGGGTGAAAGAGTGGATATGCTGCACCTGCAATTGCACGAAGTGAGATATCTACCACGTCGTCCGTCAGTCGGCGTCCGTTTGGGTAGCCTTGCGTGTCACCACCTAATACTCCTAAGTCGTTTGGAGTAGTTGTAGGAGCGATTGCCACATTGAGTCGGAGTTCTTCCGATGGCTTAACGTTTGCTGGCTGAGTCAAACCTTTGATACCAGTGAGGAATATTGCTTCGAGGTCATCGCGCTGCGTTGATGAGCCAAATGGTCCTTGCGGAGGAACTGCAATGTTGTAGATAGACTTAAACAGTGTTCCTACTTCCGGATTTGCAACGCTGTTTGCAAACTGTGCATCATTCTCTGGCTTTGATCCGTTGAACAAGTCTTTTGAACCTAGAGGAATAACTACTTCGTTAACTAGAGGAGAACCGAGGCGAGAAACCTGCACCCAATCTCCTTCCTGGGTATTTTTGCCATCTACTGACAATACTCTTGTAGCGTGACGAGAAGCCGTTGTCCAAATGCCTACCACCGCGTTAGGATCGGCCGCATCAGTTGGAACATTTTTCTTAAGTGTTATGTCACTGATAGGAACCTGGATTGCCAAGGAGTGTACGTTGAACCCTTGAGTCGTGTTGACTCCGCCACCAGCGTTGCCGGGAAGTTTGCGGATGCTTAAGAGGTCAAAAAGGCTGCCCAGGTCAACGAAGAAAGGGTCATCGCTTTGACCTGCAAATACCTGACCGCCTCCTGGCAGCATGTGTATTGCTTGTGCCTGAAGGCCTGCGTAATCAGGAGTTGATTTAGGTCCAACGTTAACTGGTGGAGACGTAAGGTCAGTCCCCAGTACTGTACTTACACCGTCTTCAACTTTGGTCAGCGTATATGTTTGTTTTACATT
>JAYUDS010000003.1:0-2856 GCA_043739595.1 Candidatus Adlerbacteria bacterium
CTGAGTTGTCATAGATCGAAAATTGAAAACAATAGTTGGTTCCTGCGCCTCCAAGTAAGCTACCCCCAGCGTCCATAAGACGGCCCTGGTAGTTCAATATTTTTGGAACTCCTGCAGCGGCCATTACAGACGAAGCAGGTACTGCCATGGACGAAAAAAACAGCAGGAACCCCAGAAGTGTTTTTTTGCGGACACTCATAGGCTCTCAAGTTTTTGTTCGTAGGTTTTGTCTATGTGCTTTTCGATGCTGACTGAAAGGATATACCCGAGAAAAAGCATGAAAGCGGCGACCAAACCTATGGTTGCGCCTAAAATGACTTTATATATCGTTTCCAAGTCAATCGCTTCCGCTATTTTGTCTTTTAAGCCGAGAGGAGCAGCTTGGGCAGAACTCTTATTGTTGAGCTCCATGTATTCTTGGATTGCTTCCTCAGTGGTCATCCAAGCAACGTTCGAAAAGACTTGCTTGCCAGGCAATTTCCCACGACGAATCAACTGTCCGACATAGTCTGCCGTATAACCGGACATTGCTGCTGCTTCTTTTAGTGAAATGTACTTTTCCTTTGCCATACAACGATCTCGGGTATCGAGATTAATTTTCTTTCTAATCTCGATACCCGAGATTACTGGATATATTGTAACCTGGCTGTTAACATCTCAACAATACGCTGTGGACAAGTAGCGTATGATAGAGGGGTGCCAAAGAAACTCAACAAGCGGTTTGTCTCTATTTTTGGGATAGCCGCCGTCGTTCTTGTGGGACTTTGCGGGTGGTTCATATACCGGTCCCTTCACCCTAGAAATGCCGATTTAGATGCACCTATACGGAAAGCTCTTGCAATGGTCGCCTCAGTTACTTCATACTCCCAATTCGTGGAGACAGAAATGAAATTTCCAGACAGAACTTTGAATATTATAGGTACGTACGACGTAGACACGCAAAACAAACGATTTGCGTCTTACTCTACAACGACGCTTTTAATTGCCCGAGACACGAAGGGTCATATATTCACTCACCAGGACATTGCCATAGGTGACGATGTATACACAAAAGTTGAAACATATGACAATCTTTTAACTTCCTCAATTCAGAGCAGTGCAAAATGGCAAAGCTTCAAAAGCAATGCTATCCCCCGGCAGCTCGCAAGCATTGCTATAGCGGGACCTATCCAAGATAACCTGTCACTGCTTGCAGAAAACGGCAAGTACCTGACCTTTGCAAAAAAACAGGACGTAACCCAGTGGGGCACCGAATCTTTGCTGCGCTACACATTTACCCTTTCATCATACGCATTTGAGGTTAGCGACGGACCATTGAACGCCGCGGTGAAAAGGATTGGGAAAAACGGCATGATTGATGTTTGGATTGACCCTACTACTTTTGAAGTGCGCCACCTTTTATTTACCAACCCTCCGTACACTTCAACGACAACCATTTCACGCATGAATACTCCCCTGCCTATTGTGGCCCCCGTTGATACAAAATCCTGATGCTATACTGCGTGCATGCGCAAACCTCCTCCCATTAACCCCCGTCGATGGTTAACTGGCTACAGCATGGCCGTGTTACTGACGTTTGCGCTTGGCGCATCGGTCTTGGTGGTGAGTTCTGGGGCATTACTGAGCCTTTTGGCTGCGAGTATTTCGTCGTTTGCCGGTGCTACCACTACTGCGTTTTTCATGCCATACGGCGACGAATCTCTCCCACTCGGAGGTACGACCAGTATCGATATCGACATTAATACAAAAATACCTATTAATGCGCTCGGTGCTACTATTTCTTTTCCAAAAGGCGCACTCGAGATAGTGAGCATCAGCAAAGAAAAGTCTTTTTTTGACCTTTGGACTGAAGACACCACCATTGCCGAAGATACAGGCGAAATACGTTTTAGCGGCGGTACCACCAAACGAGGAGGTGTCATGGGCACGGGGACAGTACTCACGCTGACGGTACGTGCTAAAACTTCAGGGAGCGCACAACTCTTGTTTAAAAATGTGCAGGTGTACCCCTACAATGACACCGGAAAAGCAGTTGATACGCAGACCCGCCCAATCACCTACACCATTGAAGAAGCAAAGCCTGCCGTAAGCGGCGGAGGCACAGCTGCTATGGGTCCGCCTCCGCCCTCAGCTGCACCTAATCCTGATCTAAACGGCGACGGCAACGTAAACCTTCTAGACTTGTCTATCCTGATGTACAAAATGTTGGGGTCGTATAACCCTCGCTACGACCTTAATTCCAACGGCTCGGTTGGTCTTGATGACTTGTCGATTTTACTCTCAAAGATGTAACTACCGGGACAACCGGTGCAGTACGTACGCTATGCAAAACGCTATAAGCGTGAGCACTAGGAAGAATGGGACTAGGAAAGGCGCTAACTCTACTCCTGAAAGTGCGACCGAGGCCCCTTGCACAGAGGCGGGCAATGTCGTAGGCGGTGCACTCGGCTCCGCAGGGGTTTGTGTTACTTGTTGCAAAGAAGAAGTGGCTTCTGTCGTTGAGGCCTGCGCAGCAGGTGCCGGAAGCGGTGCGTGGCTCTGTTTGGGTTGGATACGAAATACGCTGGACTTCATGCCAGTGATGATATTGCTGCCTTGCCCATCGGCGGCAAGCATGGCACCCGAGTTAAAGTCGACGCTAGTCTGCCCGACACGCAGCGGTCGAAGCATGATGGTTAGAAGGAGTCCGTGCTTGCCGGTGTAATTTTTTTCTGCCCAGCCAGAAAATCGAATAATCCCCGACGCACTGTCGTACGTTGGGGCGGTAGACCACGACGTGAGTATCGAGCTGTCAGTGACAATTTTTTCTACTTCAAAATCGCTTGGGTTATATGCAAGTTCTGCTTCTATAGCGTT
>JAYUDS010000004.1:0-2824 GCA_043739595.1 Candidatus Adlerbacteria bacterium
CTCGCAACTTGTCGTTTGGCGGCACGTCAGGGAATACCATCCTGCCGAGAAGTGTGTCTACATAAAAACCAGTTCCGCCGACAATAATAGGCACCTGCTTTTTCATTATAATATTTTGCAGTGCTTTTTCAGCAGATTTTTGAAAATCGCTCGCGCTATACACCCGTTTGGGCGAAGTCATGTCAAGGAGGTGGTGGGGAATACCAGACATTTCTTTTTCTGTCACTTTTCCGGTGCCAATGTCGAGACCTCGGTAGACTTGGCGGGAGTCTGCAGAAATAATTTCGCCGCCGATTTTTTGGGCCAAGAAAATACTCAGAGACGTTTTGCCCGAGGCGGTAGGGCCAACAATAGCTATTACACGTTGCGACATGGAGCCACTGTAACGGGAATTAAGAAAAAGAAAAGCACCCCTAGCGGGGTGCAAGTTTTGATTCTGCTATTTCCACGGCTCTCGCTATGTTGTTAAACGTAGCTACAGGACTTCCTGAGCCAAGGATGTCTGACCCTATCACCAGGATATGCGCACCTACGCGTACTGCCTCCTCAATGGTGTACGTTCGAAAGTGATTTCTCTTTTGTTTTGAAAGCCGGCGAATGCCGGGTGTCACAAACTGCATGTGCGTGTTCGCTAAGTTTTCATCCTGCGACAGCATTGTTATCGCATAGGCAGGGCAAACGATATTGACTATTCCAGCGGCCGCAGCCATCCTTGCGTATTTGCGGATAGTCTCGAGTCGGGGTTTTTGAGAAGTGAGGATAGTAACTGCAAATATCTCAGTGCCGGAATCTCTTGCGGCTAGCATCATATCGACGCCGCCTGCAGCGTGCACAGTAAGTATATCTGCGCCTGTCGCATGTAGCACCCGTGCCCGTCTTCCCACGGTATCGGGTATGTCGTGCAGTTTATAGTCAACCCATACGCGAGCGCCTGACCATTTGAGACGGTCAATTGCATCTCGGCCGTGTCTATCTACCAAGTCATGTATCTTAAGCGAATGAAGCCGCGGATGCGTACCCACTTCTTTTGAGAAGGCTTCGCAGAAGTCGAGAGATAAGCCATCAAGCGCGACCGAAATTTTAACTACCATGAGTTTTTCCTCTGTGCTGTCTACGAACAAGTTACCAGAAAATAGTCTAAATTACACCTAATTGTTTTGTGCCGGAGGGGGGACTGGGTCACACATAAAAATGCTGCGGCATTTTTTGCGCGACCCCGACTCGGCATCGCGTTTGCTGACGCGATATGCCTGTGCCTTTCGAGTCCCCCACGAAAAGCGTGCAGACGCTTTTCTCTCTGGCCAAGAAAAAAACCGAGTAAACTCGGTTTTTCTTGTGCCGGAGGGGGGACTCGAACCCCCATCCCTTGCGAGACGCGATTTTGAGTCGCGCGCGTATACCATTCCGCCACTCCGGCAATGCCCAAGCTTCAATTGTGAGCTTCAGCTGTGTTAGTATATTCGCATGTCCCAGTTTTACAACAATGCCATCTTTTGGGTCGAGGTGGATAAAATTCAGCCAAACCCATTTCAACCTCGCCGAGAATTTGACCAGACTAAGCTCGAAGACCTTTCTCGTTCTATCCGTCAGTACGGAGTTATACAGCCGCTTACCGTTACCCGCAAGGAATTTGAAAAACCTGAAGGAGGCATTGGCACTATTTACGAGTTGATAGCGGGCGAACGCCGTTTGCGCGCTGCAAAGTTAGCCGGAGTTGCTTCGGTGCCGGTTATCATTCGCGAAGACTATGATGATGACAAGACTAAGCTTGAAGTAGCTATCATCGAGAACCTTCAGCGCGAAGACCTTAACCCGATAGACCGTGCTACGGCATTTGCTCGGCTGGTAAACGAATTCAGCTTCAAGCACACGCAAGTGGCCGAAAAAGTCGGTAAAAGCCGCGAGTATGTATCCAACACCATCCGCTTGCTTATGCTGCCTCTGGAGATGCAGCAGGCGCTCGGCGAAGGAAAGATTTCCGAAGGGCACACCCGGCCGCTGCTCATGCTCTCAGACCGCGTGCAGGAGCAGCTTACGCTGTTTAAGGAAATAATGCTCAAGAAGCTCACGGTGCGCGACACTGAGTCAATCGCGAGGCGTATTGCCTTTGACCGCGTACGCAAGAAAGAATATTTATATGCGCCAGAAATACTCGAGATGGAACGAGAGCTATCAACGGCGCTCGGTACCCGTGTTGCCATCGAAACAAAAGACAACGGCGGCAAACTTACTATCGACTTTATGGGTGAAGACGACTTGCGCGTGCTTTTCTCTCATTTAGCCCTGCGAATAGCCAAAGGGGAGCCTATGGCGACTATTATCGCGCCTGAAGCAGAGCTCCAGACGCTCCAAGACTCCACGCCGCTTGAAACGGTGGTTGTACAAGTGTTAGAAGTTGTTCCAGAACCTGTATTTGAAGCGGTGGAGAATCCCCCTATACTTTTGTTGCTGGAAGAAGCGCCTGTGGCTCCAGATATGTCGCCAGCAATTATGCTCGACGACCGCTCTCGAGATGAAAAGGAAAAGGATGAAAACACCTTTGACCCAAGCAGTTTCTCTATTTAGATTTTAAGCTGCCGCTCTATGGCGTTGCGTATATGCCGGCGGGCCATGGTTGTCTTGGCAAAGTCGAGCCATTTTGTTTTTGGAGTTGCAGACTTTTTGGTTTGGATTTCTACAATGTCGCCGTTATGCAGCGTAGTGTCCAGTGGCGACATCTTGCCATTAACTTTGGCGCCAGCAACATGGTCGCCAATGTCGGAGTGGATAGCGTAGGCGAAGTCGATTGGACTAGAATTTAGCGGCAAGTCGACGACATCGCCGT
>JAYUDS010000005.1:0-17046 GCA_043739595.1 Candidatus Adlerbacteria bacterium
GATGCGCCATGGTTTTCTATGTACTCCATAAGCTTGGTGTAACGGCCATCGGTGACTTCGTCTAGGTTGTGGCCCCCAGACTCGCGGTTGAGTACGTACAGCATCGGCTTCATGGTCAAAAGGTTCAGGCCCTTTAGTGCAAAGCGCTCTTCAGAAGTTAGGTCGGCTGTCTGCGCGAGTTGCCCCTTCATGAGCACTTCGAGCACTTTTTCTACAGCACCAAATTCAAGTGCAGCCTCTTTGACGCCGCGTTTAACATCTCGCTCAACGGTGTTGTGGCGTTTTTCAACTGTTTCCATATCAGAAAGCACCAACTCGAGGTTAATAGTCTCTATGTCCGATACCGGATCAACTTTATCGTCTACATGCAAAATACTAGGGTTATCAAATACGCGCACCACCTGAGCTATCGCGCTTACTTCGCGGATATGGGATAGAAATTTGTTACCCAGCCCTTCTCCTTCAGAGGCGCCTTTAACCAAGCCGGCAATATCTACGAATTCAATAGCTGCGGGGATTTTTTTTACAGAATTTGAAAATTCGGACAACCGGTCCAGGCGTACGTCAGGTACGCTTACCACCCCTACCGAAGGGTCAATAGTGGCAAATGGATAGTTTGCAGCAAGAACACTTTTGTTTGTCAGTGCGTTAAAAAGCGTCGATTTCCCAACGTTTGGTAGCCCTACAATGCCAATTGAAATTTCCATTACTTGAGCACTTTACACTATTTTTGTCTACTCGCCCAATGTGCCAAGGCGCACAACTCTGCGGCGCCATTCGTTCCACTTCCACTCTGGGGCTTTCTCAGACGGACCAAAACGTGAAATTTTAGTTTTAAAACCCGCAAACCATAGAACGCCTTTGTAAATTTCATTTGTGTAATCTCCAAAGAAGAGCCAAATAAGTAGTGGTTGCGTTCCTGACAACACCATAACTCGCGCAGTCTTTCCGCGCATAAGACGCTTCCATAAATGAAAATGTGCACCGATTCCTTCTTTAAAATAATTAAAGCAGAAGCCTGGCAACCACATACGGTCGAACATACCTTTAAGGAGTGCGGGCATACTTCCCCACCAGTTGGGATAGATAATGACAAAATGGTCGCACCAACGTATAGCATCCTGAAGAGCACGGAGGTCTGGCTCAAGTTCTTGAATCGCCTTATAGCCCAAATGAAGGTTGGGGTCGAAATGCATATCACCCAAATTAAATCGCCTTACTTCGTGTCCGGCTTTTTTTGCAGCGGTTTCATACAAAAGCGCTAACTCTCCCGAACGAGTTTGTCCGGAGTCAGGGTGTCCAAGCAAAATAACAATTTTTTTTAATTTTCGTTCTTTAAAAAAACTCATGTGAATATTTATCCGAACTTAACAAGAGGCCAACGATGGTGCTGTGTTTCAAGGTCCTCAGGTTTTTGCGGCATGATTCGGACGGCTGCTAAATGTGCAGTAACTTCTGCATCCTGTAATTGTAAACCAGAGAGCGGTTCTTTGGGTGCCTGTGGTGTGGGTAAGGTTAGAAACTGACGTTCTTGTGTCAGGTGCGGATGTAGCATGGGCGAATTAGTGAGAGCGGTTTCTTTGTATGGGTACGCATCTGGTGAATAACTATGTGTAAAAATTCTAGCTTCTTTTGTGGGTGAAGGTGGCACTTCTTCAATAACGCTCGGTAAAGCCACTACCGGCACAATGACCGGCGGGAGTGGTATCGGTGGAGGAGGGAGTTTAGATACAGGAGGAGTCGCGGCAAAAATAGGAAGTGGCGTGCGCGGTGCCTGCGGTGCGCTATATGCCAGAGTTTGTTGCGGAAGAACTGGTATGGGTGCTTTTTTAGTAGCTACCGTAGTGACCATTGGCTTTGCAGACTTTTGGTGACCCATAAACCGCGCTAGTCCCATCCAGCTTAGTACAAAAAGTACCATCCATACTACCCACAAAAACCCCAACGAACCCCAAGTAGAGATAGGTGCAAGAATATGTACTATAAATAGTCCGTACCAAGCACCACCCCCAAGGCCCATGAGCAAAGGCCCCCTTTCTTTTTTGAAGTAGCCTGCGATTGCTATAGCAGACACGAGCCCAATGAGTGCCCATTTAAACAGGTAGGCTGGTTCATACACAATAGATGTTTGCCCAATTGAGTAATGGAGCAGTGTTATCCCGATGCCAGAGCTCACTATAAAGAAGATTCCACACTGGACTACGCGCGCAACAGCAGTAGCAAACCGCGTACTTTCTTTAGGTATATTCCCTTCTTTAAGAGCTAACAGATAGCTTAATAAAACTACTGTTTCTCCTCCTGCGCCAAGCATAATACCGAGTTGCTGGATGCAATAAAAGAAGAGATCAAATATCTCTATATACAGAGCCATAGAAAAATAGTAGCACACTTCACGAGTTGTTTTGTTGCCTATTTTTTACTACAGTTACTATATGGGAGAACCTCTATCTACGGACGAGCTCCAGCTATTCAAACAGAGGGTTGAAGAATGCCTTACCATTCTAACGCAAATCTTTAGTAATGCGTCACGTGGTGACTTTTCGGGCAACCTACCTCAGTACAAAAATGATGATGAGTTTGCAAAAGTGTATCGGGGCGTACAAAGTATGCTCGAGGTTATTCGGGCTCAAGAACAAGAACAAAAAAAACTAAGCGAAACTCTTGCTTTGAAAATTGGTGAACTTAAGGACGAAATAGTTTTGCGGGAAGTATTAGAAAAACGCAAAGATGAGTTTATCTCCCTCCTGGGGCATGAATTGCGCAATCCTCTTGCGCCAATCATGTACGCAACTGAAATCATAAAAATGAATTTGTCCGAACCGGAGAGGACAAAGCCCGAGGTCGCACAAAGCCTTGAAATGATAGAGCGACAAGGAGCTCATATGACGCGCCTTGTGCATGACCTGCTCGACGTGTCCCGAATTTTGCATCAAAAAATAGAATTGCAACGCAATGCAGTCGATATTGGCGAAATAGTTGAACATGCCCTCAATACGGTAAAACCTGCTATTGATGAAAAACGTCATGAACTTGTGGTTGAATTCCCTCAAACCGAACTTTTGGTAGAAGTGGATCCAATGCGCATTGAGCAGATTCTTATTAACTTGCTTAATAACGCAGTGCGCTATACTCCAGCTGGCGGAAGTATTTTGGTCAGCGTAGTTGTACGGGATGCGTTCGTGGACGTATGTATAAAAGACAATGGTATTGGTATCGCCCCCGACTTTCTGGATAAAATATTTGAAATTTTTGTGCAAAGTGAAGCAGCAAAACATAATCAAGGAGGACTTGGTATGGGGCTTATGGTAGCGCGAGGCTTAGCCCAGCTCCATGGCGGTGACGTAACGGTGCAAAGCCAGGGAACGGGTCTTGGAAGCGCGTTCACTTTAACTCTGCCATTAGCAGTAGGAGCAATTCTTCAAAAAGTTATTACAGAGCAAAAAATACCATCAGAACGTAAGCCGCGTCGCATAATGGTTGTAGACGACAATGCGGACCTGGCTGACTCGATGGGTGCCATGCTGCGCGCTGCAGGACATGAGGTTGAAATTGCCTACAATGGGCAACAAGCATTAGAAAAGCTGCAGACATATCAACCCGATGTTATTTTTCTTGACTTGGCGATGCCGCTCATGGATGGATACGAGGTGATGAGAAAAGTGCGAGAAGAAAGTTTAACGCCAGATGTTCGCGTCGTTGCACTTACTGGTTTTGGACAAGAATCGGATTTCGTACACACAAAAGAAGCTGGTTTTGACGCCCATTTAGTTAAGCCTGCAAACATTCAGGACCTGTTCAAGGCAATTGAGTAAAAAGAAAAGCCGCCTGCGAGTTTGCGAGCGGCTCCGGAACTTGGGTTAACGCTGTCCTTGGTGAAGTGATTTTTCTGCAAAGCCATGAAACCGCCGAGCGTAAAAGAAGAACACAGATAAGCCTGCGGGCACATTTAGTTTTTCGTATGTATCTCCCACATATCGGTCAAAGACAAGCGAAAAAGAGCGGGCAGTGTCAGTACCAGTATATTGGGCAGATATGGCATATCCTGGTTTGCGGCCTTTAGCGCAAAGAAATATGCCGCGATGTTGGGACTGTTGCCGGCACATAAGCCATACTAGTTGTAAAAACTCTCCTGCCTCTACGGGGTAGTACTCTGACTCAAAAAGCAGGTTTCCAGCTACAGATAATTCTTCATGTGTGTTTGTTGGGTCGCGAATTTCCACAAGCGCGTAGTCTGCTAATGCAACTGTGTGGTGGATTGGGCCAACAACGTGAAAGGTGTCAAACTCAGTCCAGTCTCGCGGAAGCATATTTGGTTTATTTTTTCCAAAAGGAATAACATTTCCGCTTTGACTTAAAGTTTTTTCCGCTAGGTACTCTGCATTTGCAGGCTCGATTACGTACTGAAGTCTTTTGAGAAGATTCCATGCAGAGAATTCCGGCACGGATGTAACACGGAAGTGACGAATAGTACTTTTGAACTTGAGCATATAGGACCTTTCGATTTTTGAGTTCGTCTATATGAAATATGAGTGATTTGCAGCAATTTGTCAAGAGTCATTATATGTGGTTAAATACAAAAGGGCCAGTGCATATACCGGTTCTTTTAACTAAAAGGAGAGATTCGTGGGAACCATTGATGACACAGAAAAAACTGTACTCAAGGCAATGGAACTTGGTTTAGTACTGAGAAGATGCGGCGTTCCCCCGCCGCCAATAGTTCTGTCCGACATGGCCTCGTGCAGCACCGTTAAGCTTTTAAATGAGACCGTGTGCCCGTACTGCCATCAAAATATGTCAGAGAAAGGTGTGCATACCTGCGTCTCACTTCCACAAATTAGGTGACTATCCGCATAGTGCCGCCCCAAATATGGGGCGGCTTTTTTTATTTTTTTTCAAAACGTATACTGTTGGTGACCCGAAACGATTCCGCGGGCTCGAGCACAATAAGCGATTCGCGACTATTAAAACTGTTGGCTGGGCATGTCATAGGTTCAACAGCTATAGATTTTCGGCCTGGAGGTGTGTACATCTGGACATAGTTGTATTTCTTGTCACCGGTGTGTTGCCATAATTCCAGTACCGATGCTTTTTTAAGACTGTGCAAGCGTACCACCGCTTCGTCGCTTATAGATGTGATTTTAAAACAGTCATCGAACTCTGTTTTAGCAATAGTTTTGAATTCATTGAAGTCTTTGAACGGCTCTGTGTCGCCAGTTGGTATCAGTTTCTCAACGAGTAAACGTTCGACAGGTGGTAATTGCAACTGTACATTTTCCAAATCCTCAAAAAGTATGTATGGGTGCCAACCTACGCCAATCGGCATGGGTCCAATTCCATTATTAGTTGTTTTAATTTCCATAGAAAAACCAACTTCTGACAATGTATATATAATTTGTACTGTGAAAATAAAGGGATACCCTTGGTTTTTGCCCAAGTATGAGTAGATAAGAGTTATGGACCCAGAATTTTCTTGTAGGTTGCTGCCTATTTGTTCGAAAGGGCTTTCACTTATAAAACCGTGTATCGCGTTCCCTTCTTCAGGTTTTGTTATAGGTAAACGATATTCTTTATTTTGAAATGTATATAAACCGTATTTAATGCGGTTAGGGTACGGCATGAGTAGTGAGTTTTTATGACCATGGTTTGCTTCGAGTTCGAGGTCTGTGTCATACCTATCGAGAATTTGTCGAAGTTTCCCGTCTTCGAGCAAATACAACTCATGTACGGTGGCGCCTCTTTCAGGGATTACTGAGACATACTCCCCGGTAGCTTCGTTTGTAAGGGTGAGTTTCGAGAACTTTCCGAAGGTCGAGGTGTTACGGGCGAACATAGTAGAGAGTATAGCAAAATGAAAAAAAGTTTGTTGACTTGGTGGTCACAGATATATTTTTTGTTGTGTTCTGTGGTCACAAGTAAAATGCCTAACGACATTTTCTCGCGACCCCGGCGTGCCCTTGCCTCTGCTGAGGCAATATGGCTGTGCTTTCCACAGTTGACAAAAAACTCCCTGCAGAGGGAGTTTTTTGTTCGGTGGTCACAAGTAAAATGCCTAGCAACATTTTCTCGCGACCCCGCCTCGCGGTTTTTGCCTTTCGCAAAGCCTCAAACAAAAACATCGCTGCGGCTTCCACCAAAGCGAAAAATCTCCCGCAGGGGAGATGTTTTCGTCTTCGGTGGACCCACCGGGAATCGGACCCGGACCTCGTCCATGCCATGGACGCGTTCTACCATTGAACTATGGGCCCAATAGTTTTTTAGAATAAATGTTTTATTGAAAAAAGGAAAGCGAGGAAAAATCCTCGCTTACAGTGCTCACACTGTTCCAAGCTTTGATAAAAGAGTATAGAATCCTTCCCGCCTGGCTTCTGCTATTAGTGGATCGTCTTTTACGACGAACGGACTACCCCATAATTCGATCATCCAGGCAAGAAAAGTTTTAGCCATAGAGACCGGTAGTTCTTGTACGGTTGTTTTTTTGAAACTACCGTCGGTAATGATGTTGCTCGCTGTAGCAGCAGCAAGACGTGACTCCATTGGAGCCGAATACAGAATGGTACCATCCTTTAGTTCGACCATAACGTGAAAAGTTTGCACGCCTACTCTCCTGTTCAATTAAACCTTTGGAAAAATACTACACTAAACAAATTGAGTCAATACTAGGAAACTGACTCTTCGGCGACGACTGCAAGGGCGAATTCTGCGTCTTCAGGAGAGTTGATGCCGAGCGCTTCAGAAGCTGAAAACGAAAGAGTTTCTACCGTCTTCCCTTCCGCTTTGGCAATTGCTAAAATTTCAGTCAGGTAATATTCGCCTGTCACGGGGTTTGCAGTAATTCTATGGATCGCTTCATGAAGCCACGCAGCGTCTATGGCAACAATACCAGGGTTTACTTCTGTTACTGCGCGCTCTTCTTCTGAAGCACTTTTATATTCAACAATTTTTTCTATTGTTCCATTTCTGCCGCGAATAATGCGTCCATATGCGTTAAACACTACGCGCCAGTCCTTAAAGTCAGGGAGAAAAACGGTAGATTGCACCAGTGTTGGCTGTTTCTCACTGCAAAGTTTTACCATAGCCTCTAAAGTGTCCGGACGCATAAATGGCTGGTCTCCGTAGAGGATGAATACATATCCTTTTTTAGGAAGATGCGGCAGCGTAACCTTTACAGCCCCACCAGTGCCATTTAGCTCAGCTTGATGAGCAAAAGTAAAAGAACCACCGAGGTGTGCTTTAATATCTTCAGAACCGTGACCTACAACGATAATAGGCTGTGCTAATTCAGGGACGCTAGCCACTGTTTCGAGTATGTGGTCGAGCATAGGCTTCCCTTCTATCTTGAAGAGGGTTTTAGGGAGCGCAGAGCGCATACGGGTGCCTTTACCGGCGGCTAGGATAATTGGTTGCATATAGTTAAAACTGCTTACTTGCGTAAACAGTTTTTACACGAAAGTTGACAATCTGTCAATACCCTTTCTTTTACAATATTACGGTCACACCATCCTGGCTTACTTCTAAAACTCCTCCGGAAATTCCAAATGTTTCTGCACCACCTGGAATATTCTCACCACGGACGGTAATTATCCCAGGTTTAAGAGTGGTTATAAACGGCATATGGTGCCCCATGACAGTCAGCTGTCCTTCGCTACCGGGCGCAGTCAAAGAGACAGCTTCGCCGTCAAAATATACCTCATCAACTTTTGCGATTACTACTTTCATATTTCGTGTTGCTGCGCTTGCTACTCTGCCTTGACTGAATCAATGCCGCCTTTCATATAAAAAGCGCTTTCAGGTTTGTCATCGTGCTTGCCGTCAAGAATTTCGCGAAACGAACGAATGGTTTCGGCGACTGGAACGTAGACGCCCGGAATCCCCGAAAAGGTCTCGGCGACGTGCACTGGTTGCGATAGGAAGCGCTGAATTTTTCGAGCGCGGTACACAAGAGTCTTGTCTTCGTCAGAGAGTTCTTCGATGCCAAGAATGGCTATGATGTCCTGTAGGTCTTTGTAACGCTGGAGCACCTTCTTGGTATCAAGCGCGGTGCGGTAGTGTTCTTCTGAGATTATGTCAGGGTCAAGCGCGGTTGAGTTTGAGGCAAGTGGGTCGACCGCCGGGAAGATACCGAGGCTGGCCAATTCGCGCGTCAACACAATTTGGGAGTCGAGGTGGGCAAAAGTGGTGGCTGGAGCAGGGTCGGTGAGGTCGTCAGCTGGTACGTAAATAGCCTGCACAGAAGTGATAGAGCCCTTTTTGGTAGAAGTGATGCGTTCCTGAAGCTGTCCCATTTCTTCGGCAAGAGTCGGCTGGTACCCTACTGCCGATGGTACACGGCCTAAGAGCGACGAAACCTCGGCACCTGCCTGCACAAACCTGAACACATTGTCCATAAAGAAGAGCACATCCTTGCCCATCTCGTCGCGAAAATGCTCGGCCATGGTAAGCCCCGAGAGCGCAATGCGTGCGCGGGCGCCAGGCACTTCGTTCATCTGTCCAAAAACGAGGGCCATCTTGTCGATAACGCCCGACTCGGTCATTTCGTGATAGAGGTCATTACCTTCGCGGACCCGCTCTCCTACACCTGCAAAAACCGAAAAGCCGCCGTGTGCCTGTGCCACGTTGTGGATCAACTCCTGCATGAGTACTGTTTTACCCACGCCGGCGCCCCCGAAAAGACCTACTTTACCGCCGCGAATAAATGGAGCCAAGAGGTCAATAGATTTAATACCGGTTTCGAACACTTCTGCTTTTGTCGCTTGATCTTTAAAAGGAGGAGCTTCGCGGTGAATGGACGAACGAGGGGCGTCTGCAGGGGCTGGCTTTCCGTCAATTGGGTCACCCACTACATTGAACAGACGGCCAAGCGATTGTACGCCAACTGGGACTGTAACTGGGCCTCCTGTGTCAGTGACCTCAACACCACGGCCAAGACCTGTGGTGTCTTGTAGCGCAATGCAGCGAACGCGGCCTACGCCTATGTGCTGAGCAACCTCAAGTACGACCCTTCGTCCTGCTACCGTTGTATAGAGCGCATTTTTGATTGCCGGAAGATCATCTTCAAAGTATGCATCGACGATAGGCCCTATCACTTGTTTTATTTGTCCTTTATTCATATGTGATTTAGTTGAAATCATGCCGCGCACCGTCCCTTGAAGCGCAGCTTTTTTCATTAATTAATTTGCCATTGCTTCCATTCCTCCGGTAATCTCGCTTACTTCTCTCGTAATTGCAGCCTGGCGGGCTTTATTAAATTGCAGACTCATCGAGTGTTCCATTTCTTCTGCCTTGTCGCTCGCGGACTTCATAGCAACCATGCGCGCCGAGTGTTCGGACGCCTGTGACTCCAATAGTGCATGCGAGACAAAAATAGAAGCAAGTTTGGGAAGAATTGCCGCAAACACCTCTTCCTCGGAAGGCTCCACGGTATATGTATTCACGTTCATTTCGTTCGTTTCAACTGCGTTCTGCAACGCACCTCGTGTTGGGATGATATCGCGCACGACTTGGCTTAGCGACTCCAACGAGAGGGGGAAAATAGTACGAACGGTCGCACGTTGCTCGAATGTTGAAACGAAATGTTGGTAGCAAATAGTCACCATGTCTACTGCTCCGGACGTAAAGCGATATGCAGCTTCATTGACTATTTGACCCATAATTTCTGAGCTTAGTTCTTCAGTGTTTAGATGATAAGCATCAACGGTAAAACCGCGTGCGGTAAAAAAATCATTTGCCTTTCGCCCAACTGCAATAATTGAAACAGTCTCTCTGGAAAGTCCGCGAGACAAAATTTCAGCATAGGTGCCTCGAAGGACTGCACTATTGAGTGCGCCCGCAAGACCTTTGTCACTAGTTATAACGATATAAAGTGCCTTCATAACAGGGCGAGCTGCAGTTAGCGGACTATTTTTGAGTGCTTGCGAGCCAGAGACACGAGCCAAGATAAAGACTGCAGCCTTTGCATAGGCACGACCAGCTAGCGCAGTCATTTGAGCTTTGCGCATCTTGGCAGCGGAAACTGCCTCCATAGCCTTGGTGACAGTTTGGGTCTTTTGTATCGAGCGTATTTTTGTTTTTATTGCCTTTAACCCTGCCATAGTAGTGATTTCATAGGGTTACCCTACGCGAACAAGTCGCGCTGCACTTCTCCAAATTTCTCGAGTGCTTTCTTAAGCGCAGTCTCCGACTCGTCGCTTATTTCGCGGGACTTGGCTATCGTTGGAAGAAGATCTTTAAACTCTGTGTCAAGGAAAGTTAAGAACTTTTCTTCAAACTCCGGGACGCGATCGACCGCAACCTTCGAAAGATGTCCGTTCACTGCCGAGTAAATAATGACTGCTTGACGTTCAAACGCGATAGGTGCGCCGTTTTTTTGCTTCAAGGTGGCCATCATGCGCTGACCGTTGTCGATGCGTCGTTTTGTATCAGCATCAAGGTCTTGAGAAAACTGCATGAACGCTTCAAGTTCGCGAAATTGTGCCAATTCAAGCTTAATGCGGCCTGAGACCTTTTTCATAGCCTTTGTTTGTGCGCTAGAGCCTACGCGAGATACAGAAATGCCTGCATTTATAGCCGGACGCATTCCCTTATTGAAGAGGTCTGTTTCGAGGAAAATTTGGCCGTCAGTAATAGAAATTACATTCGTTGGAATATAGCCAGACACATCGCCTTCTTGTGTTTCGATGATAGGAAGCGCCGTGAGTGAGCCCCCACCCTTCTCCTTAGAAAGCTTTGCAGCACGCTCAAGCAAACGTGAGTGAAGGTAAAAAACGTCGCCTGGGTAAGCTTCGCGTCCAGGAGGTCGACGAAGGAGAAGCGACAACTGGCGATATGCTACTGCATGTTTTGAAAGATCGTCGTAGATAATGAGCGCATCTCGGCCAGAGTCCATGAAAAACTCCCCGATAGCTGCTCCCGCAAACGGTGCTAAGTACTGGAGCGCAGCGGGGGCAGAGGCGCCAGCATCAACAATTATTGAATACTCAAGTGCTCCGCGCTCGCGCAAAAGTGCAACAAGACGAGCAGTTTTACTTTCCTTTTGTCCGATTGAAACATAGATACAAATCGGTCTCGTTTCTTTCGGCTCAGATTTTTGGTTGAGGATGGTATCCATTGCCACAGTCGTTTTGCCAGTGTAGCGGTCGCCAATGATAAGTTCGCGCTGGCCGCGGCCGACAGGAATCATGGAATCGATAGCTTTGATACCTGTATGAAGAGGCTGGTTCACTGACTGACGGTCCATAACACCGTATGCTTCACGTTCAATTGGATTGTGCTTTTCAGCTTTAATCGGTCCTTGGCCATCAAGCGGTTCGCCGAGTGGTGAAACTACCCTACCTAAAAGCGCATCACCTACGCCAATAGATAACACTTGCCCAGTTGATTCAACTACCATTCCTTCTGCAATTTTTGAGGCATCTCCAAGGATGATGGCACGCACTGACTCCTCCTCCAAGTTGAGGATAACGCCATATACATCCTCTGTATCAATAGCTTTTTCGAGCGTCTTTTTTCCAGCTGTTACAAAACGAACCATTTCAGACATTACAGCCTTTTCTAGTCCTTCTATTTCGGCTACGCCGTCTCCAACGCGCACCACAAGACCGCTTGCAGAGGCTGTCTGCGTTGGAGAAAAGTTTTCTATCTCTTTTTTAAATTGTTCAATAAAGTTTTGCATAATCTACTGTGACGTTACTAGTTTCCGATAGAGCTCAAGGAGATTACGTGTTCGCTCTTGTTCAGGAGTAACAAGCGAATATTTTTTTGATCGTTCTTTTTGGTCGAGGATTGTTTTAAACTCCGCAAAAATACGAGGAAGTAGTTTTTGATGACCTTTTGCCTTTAGTGTTTTTTGTAAGTTACCCAAATACATTTCCGATTTTATTGGGTCTTTTGTCACCAGCTCATAAAGAGCTTGTGCATATTGAGTTTCTATAGTCATGATTTCGCCTGAAGTGACACCTTCTCCATACCAAGCACTATAAGTTTAGCGACCTCTTGCTTACTCTCAGTAATGGCTTGGTTTTTCATTTCTTTTGCTTGCGCCTCTGCTTCTTTAAGCATTGCAGATTGACTCGCCTCTCCTTGTGCCACGAGTTCGCGCTGTTTTTCAACACCCGACTTACGTGCCAGCGCCAGGACTTCATCTGAGTCACGGCCCGCTTTTGCCATCATGTCTGCTCGAGATGCTTCTATCTCTTCAATACGGCGGTCAGCCTCCGCAGCATTTCGTACTCCTTCTATCATACGCTGTCGACGCGCTTCGAGCATTGTGGTGAGCGGCTTATACAAGAAATACCACAAAGCAGCGAGTAGAAGCCCGAAGTTAAGAAGATTGATCAGCAAAAGTCGCCAATCTATACCGAATGCCGCGAGCAAAGCGTTCATACAAGTACTGTATTACTAAACGAAGCGAATAATGAATGACACCACGAGCGCCAAGATGCCGAGCGCTTCGGTAAAGACGATCGCCAATATCATGTTTGAAACTACTTTATCTGAAGCTTCAGGGTTGCGGCCGATGGCGTCCATGGCTCGTCCGCCAATAAGGCCGATACCAATGCCTGGACCCAGCACACCTAAACCTGCTGCGATAGCCATTGCTATAACTTTCCCGGTTTCTAAATCCATACTGAGTTACAAATCTGAACTACTAATAATTACAATATCCGTACCTTATCACATTATTCTTCCTTTTTCTATGTAGTTAATGCGTAGCTTCAGCAGCATGACCGCTGCCATGAGGCTCTGCTATTGCTAGTTTGATAAAGAAGAGTGTAAGCATAGCAAACACGCCAGCCTGGACTATCCCCACGAACGTTTCGAAGGCCATAAGCGGCACTGGCAGCACATAGGGCATAAACAAGCCAACCACTGCTAATAGCACCTCTCCAGCGAAAATGTTGCCAAATAAGCGGAAGGAAAAAGAAATAAAGCGAGAAAGTTCTGATACAAATTCAATAATACCCACCACAAAGTTAAGTGGTGAAGAAAAATTAAAGAACTTGCCCGCATACTTCCATGCTCCCACAATCACGATACCACTGACTTCTATTGATATGACGGCAATGATAGCTAGTGCAAGGGTAACGTTGAGGTCGGTATTTACCGGGCGTAAGAGTGGCACTGTTTCTGTGCCAACATGGAATACCAGGCTGCCAAGGAGTGGAATAAAGTCAAAGAGATTTGAGGTAGCTATGAAAAGAAAAATCGTTACGATAAGGGGAAAAAATCGTATCGCAAGTTTTCGGTTGCCAAGTATTTGCTCCATGTAATCGAGCAAAAAATCAAAAATAAGTTCAAAAAAGTTTTGCACTTTACCCGGAATCATCTTGGGATTTTTACCCACAATAATTGCAGTGACGATAAGAATAGCCATAACTACCCACTCGGTCACCAACGTATTCGTTATAGGGACTCCACCGAGTGTAAAAAGACGCTCTGCTGCGAGCGCTATGTGCAAACCTTCATGCATATCAATAAATGCATGCTACCATCAATTCATACAGTACGGAAGCCCAAGGCATCATATGGGGTAAGTACTAAAACATATGGCATTTTTGACCATTATACTCATGCTTGCTGCTGCTATTGGCGGAGAGCTCTCGTACAAAGCTAATGCATCTTTACCTGGAGACTTTTTATATTCCTACAAAATTGAGGTAAATGAAAAACTTGAGCGTGCCCTCGCTCATACAGACACTGCAGTAGTAAACTGGGATTTATTTTTACTTAAAGAACGCCTTGATGAAGCGCAGACACTCGCAAAGCATGGTCGTTTAGACGCGCAGGCACAAACGGCCGTCACCCAGAATGTAAACGAGCATGTGCGCAATCTCACTGCTGCAGTTGATAAATTTCAGGCAGAGGGAAAATATGACGAGGCTGCAAAAACAATGTCCCAGCTCTACAACACTCTTTCCTTTGCGTTGCAGCAAGTGGCCAACCAGAGCATCAATGGTTCCCCCACTCTTCAGATCTCTCTTGCGCCAGTTCTCGTTAAATTACGTACAACGCTCAATACTGTTGCGCTCATAAGTACAAAAGTACAAGCTAAAGCAGCGAGCCAAACCCCCACACAGCCACAGATAACCTCAAATATAACCGCAGCGGCAGAAGCAAGTTATTTTAAATAAAGTACTACTTACAAAAAGAAAGCCGCCCCACGAAGGGGCGGCGGCAGTTAATGACGATGAGCATTGCTGCGCTCATGCAAGAGTGTCCATGTTGCAGGAATGTTTTTAGGCATTTTTGAAGGAATCAATCGGTCAGAGATAGAATATGCAATAGTCGGGTGCAGCCTGGTCACCATACTGCTAATGAATGCTTTTACTTGGTGCTCTTTATCGCCACATGCAAAGCACCGCAAGATCAGAATTCCATTTTCTGGCCAAGTGTGGATGTCAGCGCATGAGGCGCCAATGATGTTACAAGCAGTCACTCCCTCTCCTCCACCGGTGAATTTGTGAGACAAGTCGCCAAAAACATCAATTCCGGCTTCGTCTAAACTTATTCGCAGTGTATGAGTCATATGATCCAGATCAGCAAGCTTTCCAGATTCATCGGGTTCAAACCCGAAAATGAGGCAGGTGTCATGTTCATATATGTCGCGGATCACGTCACCCATGAGTATTCTCCTTCAGTGTATGAGCTACTGTTTCGCAGTATACGGAAAATTGAATAAAAAGAAACCGGAGCCCTCAAAGTGAGGGGCCCCGGTAGTTTGGCACAATGTACTTATTCGACGGTAACCGACTTTGCCAAGTTGCGAGGCTGATCGACGTCGGTCCCCTTCAGCACAGCTACCTGGTAGGCAAGCATCTGAACTGGCACAACGTAGAGTATGGGAGCCACGAACTCCGAGCAATCAGGCATAATAAAAATTTCTGCCGAAATACTCTTGAGCTTTAGCGCCCCAGCCTGGTCGGTGAAGACGATTATCTGTCCTCCTCGAGCAGCTGCCTCCTGCAGATTACTTGCTGTTTTTTCAAACAGCGGACCCGAAGGACACAGTCCGATGATTGGCACAGTCGGATCGATGAGTGCGATAGGGCCATGTTTCATCTCTCCGGCAGCGTAGCCTTCAGCGTGGATATAGCTGATTTCTTTAAGCTTCAGCGCCCCTTCCATCGCTATTGGAAACATGCCTCCTCGACCAAGAAACAAAACGTCTTTCGCCATTTGAACACTTTTGGCGATTTCAATAATCCGTTCTTCTTGAGTTAAGATCCGAGTGACTTGGCTCGGCACCTGGTGAAGCATGTTTAGCATCGTTGCTTCAGTCGCGAGGTCGATAGTCCCGCGGTCTCGTCCTGCCTTAATCGTAAGACAAGCGAGCGCGGTCATTTGAGCGGTAGTGGCTTTTGTTGAAGCCACACCAACTTCTGGACCAGCGACAGTTTCAAGTACTCCATCGCTTTCCCGTGTCATGGTTGATTCGGAAACGTTCACAACAGACAGGATGTGTTGCTTTTCATCTCGCATATACCGCAAAGCAGCCATCGTATCGGCCGTCTCTCCGGATTGCGAAATTAAAAGTCCGAGCCCTCCCTTTGAAAGAGGCGGGGTTCGGTAGCGAAATTCACTCGCTACATCTGCATCTGTCGGAATACGAGCATACTTCTCGATCCACCACCGGCCCACTAGACCGGCATAAAACGAGCTGCCGCATGCTGTCATGGTTATGCGCGACACCTGGCTGAGGTCAATCTCCATTCCCGGAAGAGAAACGGTGCGGGAGTTTGGATCAATAAGGCTCCGTAAGGTGTCGCCTATGACTTTAGGATGCTCATGAAGTTCCTTTTCCATGTAGTGACGGAACTTGCCTTTACTCGCAGTATCAGCAGTATGCCGAGAGATCTTTACCTCTCGTTCCACGCTGTTACCTTGAGCATCAGAAATCATCACGCCATTCCTCTCCACAAGCGCCCAGTCACCTTCCATAAGATAGGTAACTCGATCAGTGTGGGGCGCAAGGGCCAAAGCGTCCGAACCCACGAACATCTCGCCGCGGCCATAGCCAATAGCAAGAGGTGCTCCATGTTGTTTGCAGATGATAAAGTCAAAACCAGCAAACAGTATCTCAAGAGCATATGCTCCTTCAAAGCGTTTGAACGCCTGGAGTGATGCCTCGATTGGCGTCATACCGTGACGGCTGAGGTAATAATCGATTACCAGCGCAGCCACTTCCGTGTCAGTCTCACTGGTAAAGTCTTCCTCATCATAACCGTTAGCGAGAAGCCATAATCGAAGCTCGGCATAGTTCTCAATAATGCCGTTGTGCACGATACTCACGCGAACAGTCCCGTGAGGATGGGCGTTTGACTCGGTTGGAGCACCGTGCGTCGCCCAACGAGTGTGGCCGATGCCGATAGTGCCTTGCATGGGACGACGATCCAGTGACGCTGCTAAGTTGCAGAGTTTACCTTGTGCGCGCCGGCGGTCGATATGGCCGTTCGGCAGCGTAGCAATCCCACTGCTGTCGTAGCCTCGATATTCAAGCCGTCGCAACGCCTCCATAAGGATAGGCGCAGCGGGACGAGTCCCAATTACTCCAACGATTCCACACATAGCTTTCTTCCCCTATATAACTGTGCATTCCTGACAAAAGTGGCAGAAACGAGCCAAGCGCTACTATACATACACCACAGAAAAACGCAAGGGGCAAATCCTATAGAAAAAAACCGCTTTTGGATATCAGCCAAAAACGGTTTTTTGCGTTGCTAAATAAGGGTTTTAGGGAAGAATAGCCTTAAATGCAGCAAGGGGTGCGTCGTCAGAATTAATAAGCCAGTTTGTGCCATTACTGTTTTGATTAAAGTAAACCCATCCTTTAACGTTCGCGTATGTTTTGACATGAGTGCCCAGACCTTCAGTTATCCATGCAGCTTTTTCTGATCCCGCTATGGTACCCATCGAGAAAATATATATCGGTTTTTTGTAGACTTGCATTTGAGATATAGCGGTGTCGAACACCTGCCCGAATGTTTGCCACGGACCGCCGAAGTTGAATCCATCAATCCCAACATAGTCTACATAGGCATCTCCTGGGTAGTA
>JAYUDS010000006.1:0-7213 GCA_043739595.1 Candidatus Adlerbacteria bacterium
ATACTCATTCCTCAGTAACGACATCGTCTGGATAGGAAGTAGCGAGCAGATAAGCGGCAAACTGCAATCGAACAATGGGGTGCGCTTCGACGGGGTAGGAAACGCGCCCATTATGTCGGCGAAAGCGACCTACACCTGCCCATCTGCACAGGGAAGCCCATGCCCCGCCACAAAAAACGGCGTGTGGGGCAACCCTCCTGCGAGTGTGAGTGCTTTTTGGCAATTCCCCGTGCCGGCCGTCGACTTTTCGGCACTGACGGCCAACTTAGCCACAATGAAAGCGTCTGCACAAAGCGGTGGAATATATCTCCCGCCTTCTAGCGCACAAGGATACTCGCTTGTCTTTAATGCCGCGGGGACGGTGAGCGTATACAAAGTAACAAGTTTACGGGCTAACCCAACCGGTTGGGATGTAAACGGCACGGCACATAACGAGTACACCGACTACAATGCACGCACGCTCCAGTTCACGAAAGTAATTGCAGCAAATAGTATCATCTACGTCGAAGATACGACCTGGGTGGAGGGGACCGTAAATGGCCGGGTCATGGTGGCCGCTGCAGCGTTGCCCTATAACGCGGCGACGGCGCCGACTATTTATATTCCAAATAATATCTTGTACTCAGCCAAGGACGGCACCTCGGTCCTTGGTCTCTTGGCACAGAAAAATATTGTGGTGACGAACCATGCCCCCCTGACGCTTGAAATAGATGCGGCGCTCATAGCTCAGAACGGCAGTACTCAGTTTTACTATTACCCCTCAAACATTAAGACACTTATTACTATCTTTGGTTCCATTATGTCGTATGGTCAATGGACCTGGACCTGGGTCGATGGCAGCAACAACACCACCTCGGGATATTCGACTACGAAGGATGTGTACGACAGCAACCTGCTGTATAAGCCGCCGCCAAGCTTCCCACTTTCAAGCGAGGGGTATAAACAAATAAGCTGGACAAGTAATTGATATGAAACGATACATACTCTCGTACCTAGGTGCCATAATTTTGCTTTCACTGCCGGCCGCAACCGTGTGTGCATATGTGCAAATGCCCGTGGGTAACCCACTCCAGCCGATACCGCATGCAGCACACGCGCATGTTTCTGGAAATGTGAATGCAACTACAATTACATCCTCCAGTGCGGTCACAGCAACCAGTGCACCGGGCGCTGTTCTGCTAGAGGTGCAAAAAGAAATACCACAAGAAAATGCTTCGCCGTGGGGTTGGTACGTAGTGATAGCTGCCTGCGTCTCCCTAGGTATTGCGGGAGTGTGGTATTTTCTGTTCCGGCTTCCGGAATAATTATTTTATCTGGTTAGTGAGTCCGTAAATAGGGGAGATGATGGCGATTGCGAGAAACCCTACAATGAGACCAACTACTACCATGATGATGGGTTCCAAGAGCACACTTAAGTTTTGAGCCATGTTGTCCGTTTTTTCTTCATAAGTAGTACCGATGTTTAAGAGTGTGCTCGACAATGAGCCAGACATTTCTCCTGCTGAAATGAGCCGTGACAAGTAAGAGGGTATAAAGCGGTGAGCACCAGGATACTTTTCGATACTTTTATACAACGATGTCCCTTCGGTTACGTCTTGCAAAATTTTTGCATAAAATTTTTTGTAGAGCTGGAATGACGTTGAGTCCTGCATTGAAGCAAGCGCTTGGGGTAAGGTGATGCCTGCGGCGAGAAGAGACCCCATCACATATCCGAAGCGAGCAAGTTCAATGTCCTGGACTAAAGTTCTTGAAATTGAAAGGCGCATCAAAAATGTTTCCCCAATAAAGCGCGTTTGCTTGTATATAAATAAAAAATAAACAGCCAAAGCCATAGCGACGGTGCCGAGTGGGACGACAATAATTCCGTATGATGTTAAAAAATTTCCAATGGAAATGATTACTCGTGTGCTTACGGGAAGCGTGCCGCCTGAACTCGCAAACACTGAAGTGAGGCGAGGAAAAATGTACCACATAGTGAAGATACCAACAAAAAAGGTGACAGTTAGGACTATTGCGGGGTAAATAAGCGCACCGCGCACTTTGGATGTGAGCCGGTGTTCCTTTTTCTGCTCTTCAACCACGAGGGTAAGCTGCTTTTCCAGCTCGCCGGTCTCTTCTCCCAGCCGGAGGAGTGACACAAAGCGCTCGGACAAAAGACCGCTTTTACCCAGCGCGTCGGACATTTTAGAACCAGCGTCAATTTCATTTTCAATAATCGTAATGGCTTTGAGCATTTTTTTGCCATGGATCTCATCTTTAAGTGTAGAAACCGCTTCACGCACAGGAAGCGCAGAATGCATAAGCAAACTCAAGTTTTCAAGGAAAAAATCGCTTTCTTTAGCCATTAGGAATTTTTAGGCGCAATCAGAACTCCTTTGGGAGGGAGTGCGACCCGCAGGAGTTCTTCAAAGGTGGTGGTGCCGCTGAGTACTTTGTCCAAACCATCTTCAAAAAAACTGCGTGCCCCTTCTTCTCTGGCGGTGTTCATAATGTGTTCTGCAGAAGGTGTTTTAAGAATTGTTTCTTGGAGTTTTGGCGAGTTTTCAATAAATTCGAAAATTCCCATTTGCCCCTTAAAGCCAGAATTATTGCACTTTTGACAGCCTTTGCCTTTGTACACCACCATCTCTTTACCGCTGATAAAAGGAGCAAGTTTTGGAAACTGTGCAATCACGGCCGCGACCGTGGTGGTTTCGCTTACTTTACAATGTACACAAATACGACGGATGAGACGCTGGGCTACGATCAGCGACAAAGTTGACGCTAAAAGAAATGGCTCAACCTTCATGTCCAGCAAGCGGGGGACAACAGTTGCTGCATCGTTGGAGTGAAAGGTCGACAAGAGAAGGTGGCCGGTGAGCGCCGCGTTGACGGCTATTTCAGCCGTTTCCAGGTCGCGAATTTCTCCGACGAGAATAACGTCAGGGTCTTGACGCACAATGGTCCGGAGTCCGTTTGCGAACGTTAGCCCGCTCGCTACGTTTACTTGCACTTGGTTAACGCGGCCAATCCGATATTCCACAGGGTCTTCAATAGTGGTCACGTTGACAGAGCTTTCGTTCAGCATGCGCAATAGTGCGTACAGTGTGGTGGTCTTGCCTGAGCCAGTTGGTCCCACGGTTAAGATCATGCCATACGGCCGCTGCGCTATGTCGGTGAGGAGCGCCTGGTCATGGGCCTTGAACCCAAGTTCGGCCAACGTGAGCGTACGCAGATATTCTCCCAGAATTCGCATAACCACCTTCTCTCCGGTAATAGTGGGAATAATAGAGACGCGCAAGTCCGCTGCCACGGGTCCTTTTTTGTAACGAATTGCCCCGTCTTGGCTGCGGTTATGTTCGTCAATACGCAAACGCGCCTCGATTTTAATGCGGTTTAAAATATTTTCGTACTGAAGTTTAGGCAACGTGCCAGCGTCTTCCAAGACGCCATCGATACGAAACCGTACTAACACCTCAGTTTCTTGGGGTTCAAGATGTATGTCGGATGCGCGAAGAAGGATAGAGTCTTCAACTATTTGCTCAACAATTTCAGGGGCAACCTTTTGTTCTTTTTTTATGATTTCGGTAAAGCGCACTGCAAGCGTCTCCTTGTACATCGACAGTATTTGGTCGATGTCGCGAGAAAAAGAAAAACCCGTTGTAATTTTTTTGCCGGGGAAAAGAGATGTAACGCTCGGAAGCAGGGGAGTGACTTCAATAGCATCTGTTGTAATCGTCATTGATGCGTCTCCTTCTTCCACCAATACGACCCGATTCTCTCGCGCTATATCCTTCGGAATTTTAACCATGACCGATTTGATCGGTTGATTGGCGACGAGGTCAACGTACTTGACGCCGATGGCTTCTGCTACTGCATGCCCAAGCAGATCTTTATTTAAAAGCTCCTCGTTAAACAAATAATCAGTTAACGGCGCGTGATGGCTTTTTGCATGCGCTTCGGCTTTCGCTATGTCTTCATCACTGACGTACTTGCCGTTCAAAAGTGCAGCTTTAATAAACGCATCATCTAACATTTTTACGGTAGGCTGAACGAGAGGGGGAGCTTCTGCTATTTTTGCGTTTTTCTTTTCAGCCATACCACTACGTTGTTCTTAGTGCGTAAAAAAAGCATTTACTTTTTCTAATATTTCGGCAGGAGATGTCTCTGCCTTAATAATATAATCCTTAGCGCCGAGGCTTTTAACATGTTCCACATCTTCTTTCTGTCCTAAATTCGACATAACAAATATGGGGGTCGTATTGCCAATTTTTTTCAATTCTTCCAAAACACTAAACCCGTCTCTTTTTGGCATCATGATATCAACAAGTACTAGGTCGTATCCTCCTTCTTTGATTGCTTGGAGCGCATCGTCTCCGTTGTACATAACAACAGCATCGAACCCAGCATTTTTAAGCTTTAAATTAAGCACCGTGGCGAGGGCTTTTTCGTCTTCTACGATCAGAATTTTTTTAGCCATGGACTGCGTATATATAGTATATAGGAAAAAGGAGAGTCCCATTGTAATTTTGTGCATAAGGCGATACATTTGTATCTACCAAATGCACCCTTAGCTCAGTTGGTAGAGCAACTCATTTACACTGAGAAGGTCCCAGGTTCGAGCCCTGGAGGGTGCACAAATGTGTGGGGCACATTTTGCAAGCCGGAAACGCGCCGGTGTTAAGGTGACGCCTCGTCAGGCTGTCGAGTGCGGGGTCACAAGCGTTTTCAGCAGAAAACGACTTATGACCACAAAAGTACAACCCTGACCCCAAAGGGGTGACGAGGCGTCGCCTGCGACAGGTTTTCAGCTTTTGCGCAGGACGGAGCGATTCTACACAATTACGTATGCCTGAACCCATTATCCTATTTGAAGATGACACTGTTGTGGTGGTCAATAAGCCATCGGGGATGATTGTCCACCCCGACGACCGGCATGACTATCCAGCGCTGACCCATTGGTTGGAGAAAAAATACACAGAGCACTTTTTAGTGCATCGGCTCGACCGAGAAACCTCGGGTGTTCTTATGGTAGCCAAAACAGAAGCGGCTCATGCCTTTTTGAAGGAGCAGTTCCATGAACGCGAAATCCACAAGGTGTACAGGGCTTTTGTATACGGTGTCATTAAGGACGACCGCGGCATTATCGACAAACCCATTGGCAACGCCAGGGGTGGAAGGGGGCCACGTTCGGCCATGCGGCCGCACGGGACTACGAGGGACGCGTTGACCACCTTTCGTGTTATCGAGCGGGGAACAGAGGCGACCTATGTGGAGGTAATGCCAAAAACGGGCCGAACCCACCAAATTCGGGTGCACTTTGCCGCTATACAGCGAGCCGTGGTGTGCGACCAACTCTATGCGCCAAACCGACCACCGCTTCTTGGGTTTGCGCGCTTGGCTCTCCATGCCTTTTCACTTACGTTTATACTGCCGAGCGGAGTGGAAAAAACCTTCATAGCGCCCTTGCCGCCCGATTTTGTAGAAGCGGAAGAAAAATTGCGAATATGAGCCCCTTGTGGTAGATTACTTGCACATGAAATCATTGGTTAAAACATCCCCAGTCAACATGCAGCAGCGGGTCGACCTCGGCCTTCGCTCTGGCGACACGGTCCGCGTGTGGCAAAACATCGTTGATCTTAAGCAGGGGAAGGGTGCCGACAAAAAAGCGGTCACCGTGAAGAACGCTCGTAAGCAGGCCTTTGAAGGCCTTGTTCTTACGGTAAAGCACGGCACCGAACCGGGTGCAATGTTTACGGTGCGCAAGGTCACCAGTGGTGTTGGAGTAGAAAAAATCTTTCCACTCTATTCTCCCATGATCGAGTCTATCGAAGTGCTTCGCCGCGCTAAGACCCGCCGAGCAAAACTGTATTTTATCCGAGACAAGGCGTCTCGCGACCAAAAGCGCGCTATGCGTAAGTCTATTGTTGTAACCGCTGCTCCGAAAGCAGCTGCTGCACCAGAAGAGGAAGTGCTGCCTAATGCCTCAGAAGAAGAGGTTGTCGAAGTTCCTGAAGTCGAAGAGACTTCTCTTCCAGCTGAAGCTGCAACTGAAACTTCAGAAGAAAAAACCGTCTAGCATACACACGATAAAACAGGAGAAATCCTGTTTTTTGCATACATAATTGGTATACGCTAAGTGCTTGAGAAAAGGTATACTTGAGCAATGGGGAAGCGAGGTGTAAAGCCGCAGCGGAGTATGCCAATATGGTCTGCGGATTTAGCGTATGCAGTTGGTTTACTAGTTACTGACGGCTCATTATCAAATGATGGGAGGCATATCGTTCTTGTCTCAAAAGATATTGAACAACTTGAAAATTTTAAAAATGCTTTAGGTTTGACTAATAAAATTGGTGTCAGTCGGTCTGGCTACACGGGCATCATGACGACTCGAGTGCAGTTTGGAGATGTTATGTTGTACCAATTTTTAATAAGTATTGGTCTCACTCCTAATAAAACAAAAACCATTGGAAGGGTAGAGATACCACCCGAGTACTTTTTTGATTTTCTAAGAGGCTCTTTTGATGGTGATGGATGCACCTATTCATATTGGGATCCAAGATGGAAATCCAGCTTTATGTTTTATACGAGCTTTATTTCCGCGAGCGAAAAACACATTTTTTGGCTGCAACAAGAAATATTTAGTAGATTACACACGCTAGGCCATATCACCAAACAAAAAAGTAAAAACACTTTTCAGTTAAAATATGCTAAAGCAGACTCTTTAAAATTACTCAGGTCTATGTATCGTTCCAATGATGCCTTGTGCCTCTCTCGTAAACGCTTGAAAATACAGACTATGCTTAGTATAGTAGGCGAACACTTGTAATGCCCGGGTGTTGAAATTGGTAGACATTTATCCTTGAGGTGGATAAGCCTTTACAGGCGTGGAGGTTCGAGTCCTCTCCCGGGCACAAAGGCTAAAAACTCTGCACTGCTGCAGAGTTTTTTGCACTTGGTGGCAGCCGGAGACATGTTTTGTCAGCAGGCGACGCTTCGTCGTGCTGTCGAGTACAAAATGGCCGAGTGCGAGGTCGCGGAAATTCGTGAGCGATGGCGGAGAAATTATCTGTGGCTACTAAATCTGTACCGCGACTCTAAGTCGGAAGTCCTTGAAGTAGAGCGAAGAAATTTTGAGTGTAAGGGCGTACAACGATAACGTCTGCAATTACCTAGCTCGACTTGCGTACATCTGCTATAAAGTAAGCGTAGGGTAGCAATATATAGTGCTAGC
>JAYUDS010000007.1:0-7161 GCA_043739595.1 Candidatus Adlerbacteria bacterium
GTCCGCCCAGCAGGATTCGAACCTGCGACCGTCTCCTTAAAAGGGAGCTGCTCTACCAACTGAGCTATAGGCGGAAAGTGAGTTAAAAAAAGAAAAGTAAACTTTTCCTTTTGCCCTGAGCGAACGGCTATACGGATAGTATAGGCGGAGCGGGACAGAATGTGTATCTGGTGATACGTTCTGGACTATATCAGAAACTCGTGCGATTTTGTAGCGGGACTATTTCACTGTTCGGATTTCGTAGGTTGTTTTACCTACGAGAGTAAGGGGCTGCCCCGCAGACCCAAGCGACACGTAGGCCTTACCACCGTCTGGAACTTCTATCACATCACCCTCATATAAGAGCTGACCAGGTAGTGGATCGGACTCTATATTTATTCGAAGCAGTTTTACACTCCCGCCAAAAGAAACAAGCTTGCCGAGTACTGGATCAATAATAGGCTCAACTTTTGTAAGCGCAATCGACCCTTTGCAGTCTATAGCATCACTCCATTCTCCCCGTCCTGTGCCCTGGTTTAATTGTGCCGTCACTTCACCGGCCTCGTCAGAACCTCGTTTTGTTTTCCCCGCCAGGGTGCCGTTCGTATCGACTTTAGCCTGTACTGCCACATAACGGCTTAACTCCCCCACTGTTCCGGTAACGGCTCCGTTATGAATCGACAGTGTTCCCGTTTCGCTTGAACATCGGATAATATCGGTCCCGGTTACATTCGGTTCAAACGATATTGCCCAGTGGCCTTCAAATTTTTGCAAAAACGGAGAGGTGGACTTGGACGAGGGTTCGAGCCGCTGATATAAAAATGCATACACTGGTTGTGGTAAAAAGTTGAGTTTATATAAAAGCATCGTACCAAACCCTCCAATAACGACGAGAAACACACTCATAAAAAATATTTTGTGACCCATGGTAAAAAGTATATCAGTGTTATGCCGAGGAGGAGTCCTTTTACAACTGCAGCACAAACCGCTCGAGCAAAAGTGACAACTCCCCTGCCCCGCGGTGAGAGTCATGGTAGAGCATAACCAGAGCACTCGAGACACGAATCAGTTCGCCCCGCGTGTACTTACCCGTCTCTCCTTTACCGAGCATGTCGCGCACTTTCCAGTGGAGCATACCAAGTGCCGCTTCAGGCACCACACCGCGTCGAAGCGCCTGTAATAGGAGCAACCACAGTTTTTTCCTGTCGCGGGATGCAAATGCGAAGGTGACCGAAAACATATTAAACGTTTCTTCTTTTTTTTGTGGCGGATACACGACCAGTTCTGCTCCAGCTTTTGTGATGATGTCTGTCGGTTTCTTAAGAAGTTTTTCTTCAATAAAGATAAATTGGTGTGATGAAAGAACAAAGTCTTTTGTACTATCTAAAAATTCTTCTGCCCTCCCACCATTTAGTGCTCCAGCCAATCGAAAGCTCCGTGTGTCCCCCATTAACGACATTGTGGTGGCCATTGCAAGCAACTCTCCTATTGAAATTTTTTCCCAATCAAGATCTTCGATTTTGATTTCAGCAACCTCAGAAAACTTCTGAGGTTGCTGTTTTTGCGTCGGCTCAATGCCCACAACCACTTTCATCATAGGCTAAGTTCCTGCATATCGCCCCAATTTTTCCCACTTTTACCTTCAACTTTAAATGGAATGCCGTGGCGCTCTTTTTCTGACAAAGCATTTTCCATAATATCTTTAATGCGTGCTGCGTAAGCGGCGACATGTGCGGTAGTAATTTCAAACACGAGCTCGTCGTGCACCTGGAGCAGCATGTGGATAGAATTTTCAAGTTTTTCATCTTTGATCCACTTCCCTATTTCCACCATCGCAAGCTTTATTAAGTCGGCCGAGGTGCCTTGTATTGGCGCGTTAATCGCCATACGCTCGGCACCAGCGCGCACAAACGGTATAGATGACTTTATCCCTTCGAAGTACCGTCTACGGCCAAAATAGGTCTCCGTGTAACCACGCCGAGTAGCGTCTGCTTTTGTTTCTTCCAAATATTCGGCCAGACGCGGAAAGGCTTCGAAGTATTGGTTATAAAATTCTTGTGCATCAGAGCGTGCCGTGCCCAATGATTCTTTCAGTGCATTAACCCCCATGCCGTAGAGGATGCCGAAGTTTATAACCTTGGCACGACGCCGCTGCTCGTAGGTTACGTCGCCCGCCTCGACATGGAATACGCGCATAGCAACCTCCGTGTGAACATCGCGACCGTTTTTAAAAATATCCACCATTGTCTTATCGTTTGAAAGAAACGCTGCAATACGCAGCTCGATTTGCGAGTAGTCAAACGATACCAACTCCATTCCCTCGTCGCTGATAAACCCATGGCGTATAGCCCTGCCTAACTCAGTTTTAATAGGGATGTTTTGCAAGTTTGGGTTAAGCGACGCAAGCCTCCCTGTCGTTGAACCTTCTTGGACATACGTGGTGTGGAGGTGGTCGCGTGCGTCTAAAAGCGTCGGAATAACATCTATGTAGGTTGAAAGGAGTTTTTGCAGTTCTCGATACGACAAAACATACGCAATAATAGGGTGCAGTTCTCGCATTTTTTCAAGTTCGGACTCTTTGGTTGACCGAGCACCCGTTGCGGTTTTCTTTTGGTTTTTAACCGTGAGTCCCATTTGGTCAAACAGCACATCACCAAGCTGTTTTGGAGAATTTATATTGAAATCTACTCCTGCCGCCTTGTAGATTAAAGAGGCCAATTGGTCAAGTTCTTTTTTGTAGGTCACCGACAGCTTCCCCAGGAAGACTCGGTCCACTTTGACTCCATACGCTTCCATCTCTCGCAATACCGGGCGAAGCGGTAGCTCAATTTTTTCATATACAAACGCAAGCTTTCGTTCGTTAATTTCTTTCAAAATCGCTTCTTTAGCATCTGCAAATGTATTGGCGTTCCCGACGCGGTAGATATCTTCAAGTGTGGGTTGGGTCACATTTGAGTCAAGCACCCAGGCCGCAAGTCCTATAACTCGGAGTTCTTCGGGGTCAACATCTTCCCAAAACATACCGTCTTCTATTGGCGTTTCGTTTGAAGTCTCGGTCGCCGCTTCAGCAAAAATACCTTTGACGCGGGGCACAAGCGAACGAAACTCGTGGCTCAGGAGCATATCGACTGCTTTTTGTACGGAAATACTTTCGCTCCACAGCATCGGAAGAGAGAAATTAATAGGCGCATCGCGGCGGATGGTTGCCAACATTTTTGAAAATTCTGCATCTTCTTCGTGGTCGAACATAAGTTGCGCAAACCGTTTTTGTATACCAGCTTCTTGTGCGACCTCTTCAACGCCGCGTGATTTCAGTGCCGCATACAAAGCCTCAATAGTGCCGAACGTCTTAATTAATTTCATAGCACTCCCCTCACCCACACCAGGCACACCTTTAATATTGTCAGAAGAGTCGCCCATGATCCCCTTAAGATCCGGGATAGACAGCGGGCCAAACCCGAACCGCTGCATAATTGCCGTTTCGTCATACAAAATAGTGTCGTTGAGGCCTTTTTTAAAAGTGAATACCCGCACGCGTGAGTCGTCGACCAACTGCAGCATATCCATATCGCCTGACGCAATTATTACGTCAATATCGCCATGGTGCTTCATGTCCTCTGCGATGGTCCCAATTACATCATCTGCTTCATATCCGTCACATTCATAGCGCGGGATACTGAGCGCGTCGAGCACATCGCGGGAGCGAATAAGTTGGGAGACCAGCGCGTCGTCGGTTGCCGTCCGGTGGGCTTTATACGCTTCGTACACAATATGCCGATGCGTTGGGCCTGGGAGGTCAAACGCTGCAATCATATAGTCAGGCGAAAGGTCAGTGGCAATTTTAACCACCGTCGACACAAGGCCAAAAAGCGCACCCGTTGGCTGCCCACGACTTGAAGCAAAGTCAGGCAGCGCGTGATACGCTCGGTGCAAAATTGCGTGAGTATCGAGGATAACGAGTCTTTTTTTAGGGGTTTTATTCATATGATGTTTCATCACCCTGTCGAAGGTTAATTTGTCGAATTCACGTGATTCTGCATGAATCATGCCGGATTCTCATTTTAAATCCGGCCCTACGTCCCCCATACGCGACCGTACTTCAATATACCGCTCTTCTGCGGCTGCGCCATCAGAAGAAAAATTAAGTCGCACATCGGGAGGTGGCAGCATTCCCTGGGCACGTTCTGGCCATTCCATAACAACGAGTGCATGTGGATTTTTCAAAAATTCTTCAGGTTTAAGACTTAAAAATTCCTCAGGAGACTGCAGACGGTAGGCATCGATATGAACCAGTGTCGTAAAGCGACCAAAAGAAATTGCATACGATTTCATCAACACATATGTGGGGCTTTGAATTGTTTCTTCAATGCCGAGTTTTTTTCCTAAATTTTGTACAAACGTTGTTTTTCCTGTCCCGAGATTGCCTTGGAGTGTCACGAGCCCTGCACCGTTCCCTTCTTTGGGAAGTTTTGCAAGTACCGCTTCTACTATGCGCCCGAGTTCTTTTAATTGAACTTTTTCCATATGAAGAGTCTACCAAACAACAGCGTTGTGTGAGGTACACTATACGGGATGGTAACTTTTGGTGATACTGAACAAGAAAGGCACGTAATGTTCCTTAAAAAACGTGAAGAGGAAGACCTAGCCCAGATGCTCTCTCGTAAATACGGGGTCGATTATGTTGACTTATCACTAGTATCTATCAACACGGACGCCTTACGCATATTGCCTGAGCCAAAAGCACGTGAGGTTGAGGCGATACTTTTCGGTATGGTGGGCAAAAAGCTGAGCTTAGCTGTACGCGCTCCCAATCATCCTAAAATAGAGGCTTTAAAAAGAGACTTGGAGGACCGCGGTTACACGGTAACTCTTTTTATGGCTTCACAAGAAAGTCTCGGACGCGGTTTTGCCCGTTATGCCGACCTTTCATTTGCAACAGAAAGCAAAGCGGGAGTATTTGAAATTTCACCAGAAGAGATTGAAGTACTTTTAGCTAAAGTTAAAAATCTAAGCGACATTTCAAGCCTTATTCAAGAAACATTTGATATCAAAAAAGCGTATCGCATTACGCGTATTATCGAAGTTATACTTGCCGGCGGCTTGGCAACAGGTGCGTCCGATATTCACTTTGAAACAGAAGAAAAGACCGTACGTCTGCGATACCGTTTGGACGGTGTGCTGGTAGATGTGCTTACATTCGACCATGAGACATACCGTCTTGGTTTGTCGCGTCTTAAGCTCCTGTCGGGCCTTAAGCTCAATATAAATGATTCTGCCCAGGACGGCCGCTTTAGTATCAAAATCAAAGGAGATGAGATCGAATTACGTACGTCCATTTTGCCGAGCAACTATGGTGAAACCGTCGTACTCCGAATTCTCAACCCCAATTCAATAACAGTGCCGCTTGAAGACCTCGGATTCGAACCCAAACTCCTCAAACGCATTCAGCACGAAATTGCCCGACCAAACGGCATGATATTGACGACTGGGCCTACTGGCTCCGGTAAAACCACAACTCTCTATTCATTCTTACGACGAGTAAATGACCCAGGCACTAAAATAATTACTATTGAAGACCCTATTGAGTACCACTTACCTATCGTGCAAACCCAGGTAGAAAAAAACTACACGTTTGCAGAAGGACTGCGCTCGGCACTGCGTGCCGACCCGGACGTCATCATGGTGGGCGAGATCCGAGACAGTGAAGTAGCGGCGACCGCTATAAATGCCGCACTTACCGGACACTTAGTGTTCTCCACACTCCACACCAACAATGCGGCTGGCACTTTCCCGCGCCTTATCGACCTTGGTGTGAGTGAAAAAGTGTTGTCTTCGGCAATCAATGTAGCAATGGCTCAACGTCTTGTTCGCAAATTATGCCCCTCGTGTAAAAAAGAACGCACTGCAAACCCTGAAGAACAAGCACTCATAGATAAATTTATTGGTCTTGTAGTAGACCGTACGCTTGTGCCTGAAAATCTTCACACAATATGGGACCCTGCAGAAGCAGGCTGCGAAAAATGCAATGGTCGCGGATACAAAGGACGCATTGCTATTTATGAAGCAATATTTATGGATCTGGCTATCGAGGAAATAATGCGCAGTAAGCCATCCGAGCGAGAGATTGCAACTGCAGCACGGCCGCAAGGAATGCCGACGATGCAGGAAGATGGCATCATTAAGGTGCTGCGTGGCACAACATCACTTATTGAACTAGGTCGGATGGTGGATTTAGAAGGCCACTGAAGACTACAGACAAAAAAAATGCCTCGGTCAACGTTGCGCGTTGCGAGCTTAAGAGTAGAGTGGAAGGGGATTCTACGAAGGTCGAGATATATTCGAGCAGGCATATCTCTAAGCAATAATATTTTTGAAATTTTCAAAAATCGGAAACCATCGCTGAGGATAGTCCCCGCACTATTCCGCAAGGGAGTAGACCGGAACGTCCTTGTGTTGGATCCAAAAACCCGTGAAGGCCTTATTGCTTAGAGATATGCACGTTCGAACTGACTATTTAAAAAAAGAAGGCCCGGATAACAATGCGGGTGGACTAATAAGAAGGTTAGCATACTATTATTTTTATGTCAAGCGGCACTACTGCAAACTCGGCCGATTCTACACCTTCTGACGACTCAGAGGTCTCCTCTGTTTCAGGGGTGCGACCCGATGCATTTCTTGACCAAACCCTGCGCCCTTCCTCTTGGGACGAGTACATCGGCCAAACAAGCATCAAAAACAATCTTCATATCCTCATTACCGCTGCAAAGGAGCGCTCTCACCCTCCGGAACATATCCTTTTTTACGGCCCCCCTGGGCTCGGGAAGACTACACTTGCACACTTAATTGCACATGAACTCGGCGGGAATATGCGTTCAACCTCTGGCCCAGCAATCGAGCGGGTCGGCGACCTGGCGGCGCTTTTGACCAACCTCACCACAGGGGACATCCTTTTTATAGACGAAATTCATCGGTTGTCCAGAAGTATCGAAGAAGTGTTATATCCGGCAATGGAGTCGGGTGTGCTTAATATCATCATAGGAAAAGGGCCAAGCGCCCGTACTATAGAGCTGCCGTTACCGCCTTTTACCCTTATTGCGGCAACCACCCGTATTGCTGACTTGTCTGCCCCACTTCGCTCCCGCTTCTCAGGAGGAGTGTTCCGACTGGAGTTTTACAGTGAAG
>JAYUDS010000008.1:0-2739 GCA_043739595.1 Candidatus Adlerbacteria bacterium
AGTATTGATGACTGGGATCTTAATAGTGTCGCGTACTACTGAAATAGTGAGAGGCTTAGGTTCTCCCTCACGATGAATAGTAAGCAAAACAGAAGACCCAATTGGGCCACGGATTATTTTAACCGCTTGGTCAGTAGCCATATATTGACTACTTGTGGTGCCTATCATAAGAAGAATGTCCCCTGCATGAACTCCAGCTTTCATTGCTGGCGAGTCTTTAAGTGGTGCGACAATGACTAGGTTGCCCTTTGGGTCGTTGTCGACTTGCATGCCCACACCTCCAAAAGAACCTGAAATATCTTCTTTAAAGACTTTCGCATCAGATGGTGGAAAGAAAACAGTGTAAGGGTCGCCAAAACTTGCTGCCAAGCCTGCTATTGCCCCATAGATTTGTTTTTGTTTGTCGGGGAAGGTGCTTGAAGCATGCGTCACCACAAAGTGCTCGTTCAGTACGCTATATGCAGTCCAGAACTGCGACATGTCTATGTCTGAAGGCTGTGTACCCAAACCCATTATGGAAGGTGTTTGCGCAGAGGCAGAATTGTGCATTTTTTCCGAAACACCAAAGTAGATACCACCTCCGAAGGCCACAATGAGCGCGAGTATAGTACCCGCTGCCTTCCATTTCGTTTTTGTCATGACAGAAGTATAACATACGAGAAAGTGCGACATGGTCGGTGCTATACTTCTTTGTATATGCTCTCGAGGCACACGCAGGGAAACCTCACCTGGATAGATTGTGTTTCTCCATCTCCGGCCGAAGTGCGCAGTCTTATTGCCGAATTCACCGTCGACCCGCTCATAGCAGAGGAGCTTTTGTTGCCATCTTTCAAACCAAAAGTAGAGCGAAGAGGCAATGTGGTGTATGTTATCCTCCACTTCCCTATTCTGCACAACGCACATCAGCAGCACGAGCAAGAAATAGATTTTTTGATAGGTAAAAACTTTCTTATTACGTCTCGTTTTCTTGCTATGGACCCTTTGCATTCGTTTGCAAAGTCGTTTGAAGTAAAAAATGTCTTAGCGTCCACAAGCACCGCAACCCATGGTGGGCACCTCTTCGTGACAATGACCCGAAACTTGTACGTCGCGCTTTTAAACGAGTGTGATACCCTTGACCGTCGTTTGCGAGACATCGAAGAACATATTTTTGCAGGAGAGGAGAGGAATATGGTGGCCCGTCTTTCACATGTGGGGCGGCTTATTCATGACTTTCGACAATCTTTTTTAGCGCATCGGGAAATGCTCGACTCATTTGAGCCAGTGGGAGCTCGTTTTTTTGGACCGGAATTTTCATATTACGTTCACGACCTTTTAGGAGCTTGCGACCGCATACAACGACGGCTCGAAAATTTGCGAGATTCACTGGGAGAAATGCGCGAGACAAACAACTCGCTTTTGTCGACCAAGCAAAACGAAATAATGAAAACACTGACTGTCCTTGCATTTGTATTCCTACCGCTTACATTTATTACCGGCCTCTTTGGGATGAATACCGTGCATATCCCAATTGTCGGAAATGCCTATGACTTCTGGATAGTGCTTTCCGGCATGTCAATTATAGCAATTGGCTGCTTTGTCTATTTCCGCTACAAAGACTGGTTATAAGTCGTGAGAATCGCATTATATAACTAAATCACATATGCTTTCTTTTTTTTCAAAAAAAACTACTGAGCCTCTCCCCCTGCTCAAATTCCATAACACACTCTCAGGCAAGCTTGAGGAGTTTTTACCGCTCTCTGGTCGCGAGGTCAAAATGTATAACTGCGGGCCGACCGTGTATGGCTCGCAGCACATTGGGAACATGCGGGCGGCGGTCTTCGCAGACACGCTTCGTCGCGTGCTTTTTGCATGGGGGCACCAAGTCAAACAAGTAATAAACATTACCGACTTCGGCCACCTTGCCGACCAAGACGAAGGGGCTGAAGGCGGCGAAGATAAGATGACCACGGGACTCAAGCGCGAAGGACTTGCGTTAACACTTGAAAACATGCGTACGCTGGCAGAAAAATACACCGAAGAATACTTTCAAGATATCGAAACACTTGGTGTTGCACGGGATAAAATTATCTTTCCGCGAGCAAGCGACTATATCGCCGAGCAGATAAGCCTTATCATGTCGCTAGAACAGAAGGGGTATGCCTACCCTACAGACCAAGGCGTGTACTACGAGGTATCACGTTTTGCCGCATATGGAAAGTTAGGCAACATACACCTCGCTGGGCAAAAAGAAGGAGCACGAGTTCAGGAGAACACACACAAACGCGGACCGTTTGACTTTATCCTCTGGAAGTCAGACAAAAACCTTGGTTGGGACAGCCCGTGGGGTATGGGCTTTCCTGGCTGGCACATTGAATGCACGGCCATGATATTTAAGCTCTTGGGAAAGCAGATAGACATCCACACCGGCGGAATAGAACACATACCAGTCCACCATAACAATGAAATCGCCCAGGCTGAAGCCGCGTCAGGTAAAAAATTTGTAAATTACTGGCTGCATAACGACCATATTACGATCGATGGTAAGAAGATTTCAAAGTCGCTCGGCAATACTGTTTTTGTGCAAGACCTTGTTGACCGTGGTCTTAACCCGCGAGCGCTTCGCTATTGGTTTTTGACTGCGCATTATCGCACCCAAGCAAATTTTACTTGGGACGCTGTAGAAGCGGCAAACACCGCCTTAGGCAGGCTGCAACGTATATTTCTTGAAAATGGTGAAGAAAATAATTTAGATTCGGC
>JAYUDS010000009.1:0-16632 GCA_043739595.1 Candidatus Adlerbacteria bacterium
TGAGGTTAGGGTACTGCAACAATGCTGCCTGTGCTTGTGGGCCAGACTCATCTATTTGAGCCCGCATCACTGCCTCTTCAAGAGGGATGGGAGCAGCGAAGCGAACATAAAGTCCAGCTCCGATCGCAGAGATAAGAAGCACTGCCAGACTCGAAAGCAAATACTTCCGTAGTCGTTTTTTCATATCAATGACCTTTCAATTACTGTTGTATATTATATACCTTTTTTTGTCTTTTGTCAAGTTGTTTTGCGTAGCGTATGCGCCTTATGTTTGTTACAGTGCGCGTCAGACAATATGTACACATTAAGCAGAGGAGTCTTGTATGCAACGATTGCGGCTGACCCGAAACGTTATGATTTGGGGAACCACTTTTTTTGGAAAGCCGGCTCACGTGATGCTGGAGCCTACAGATGAGTCTACAAAAAAACACGGATGGCAGTTATCCTTCGAAGGAAAAACAGTACCTATCACTTTCGAGCACCTACACCTGGTCGGGGGTGAACTCGCATTACGCGTTGAAGGCATGACTCTGAAGTATGTGACGCATCTTTTAGCGCTGCGCTATCTCATTGGCCTGGACGCGGTTACCGTGCATATCAAAGGTGAGCTTCCGATGTGCGGAAGTGCACAACTTTTTTTGGACAAAGTCAGCGACTCTCTGGAAGAGTGCGGAGAAATGGAACCTGTTCTTCTGCCGGCCGTTCTGGTCGGAGAAAAAAACATCTCTATTCGAATTACACCTGACACTCGTCCGTTGTTTGTAAGTTCATATGTCGAGCAGAGGGGAGTAGGTGACAAACGATGGAACTTTTTTTTGCAAAATTTTTTTTCCGCCGATGAAGGAAAAAAAGCCGTTCACGATATCGCCACCGCACGCATGCCGGGACAGTCTCGTTTGTTCACACTGGCACGAGGGTACAGCACCTTACCTCCGTCTAAGTGGCAATGGCCACACTTCCATGAGTTCGTCTGGCAACAAGAAAAAACGGTTGGCCAATTTTTGGAAGAAGTTGCGCGTCACCGAATACTCGACTTACTTGGTGCACTCAGTGTTATAACTGCACCGGGTACAATTTTTTGCGGCCGTGTACTCGCCTCCAATACCACCTCGGAAACAGACTTATCGCTCGTTAAACGAGTAACACAAATACGTAGTAAGCTCGAAGAATTGGCGTCTGAAAAAAAACTCCAAGAAGAAAATCAGATAGCGGGTCACACTATTCAGACGGAACCCCCATAAGGTTCCGTCTTTTCTTTTTCATCTTTATTTTTTACTGCTGCTGGCGTACAGTGGAGGTGTTATTCACTGTTAACCAGAAGCACGCAGACAGGTAGGTTTCTTGCTGAGCTTGCTCGGGCATTAACGCAAAGAGACCTAAAATCTGCGGGTTTCACACATCTATGCATACAAAAAGTTTTTCGACTGAAATAGGGGGGAAGACGCTCACGGCCCAATTCACCGATTTAGCCGAGCAGGCGAATGGTTCGGTCATTCTTCGCTACGGAAACACTGCGGTGTTAGCAACCGCGGTCATGAGTGAAAAAACGCGCGATGACATCGACTACTTTCCACTTACGGTAGATTACGAAGAAAGGTTTTACGCAGCAGGGGCCATACTCGGCAGCCGTTTCATGCGTCGCGAAGGCAGGCCAAGCGAAGATGCAATACTTTCGGGCCGAGTAGTCGACCGAACCATTCGACCGCTGTTCCCGCAGCATATGCGAAACGAAGTACAGGTCGTTATAACTATTCTTGCACTGGATGAAGAAGACCCTGCTGTGGTAGCCGTAAATGCTGCGTCACTTGCACTCGCAGTGTCAGACATCCCATGGACAGGGCCCGTTGCCGCGGTGCGCATTGTACACTCAAAAACATCGGGGCTCATTATCAACCCCACGTACAAACAACGTGCAAGCGACGACAGTGTGCTTGACCTTCTTGCGTGTGGAAAAGATGAAACACTCAATATGATTGAGGTTGGAGCACAAGAAGCAGACGAAGCTGATGTCGCCTCCGGATTTGCGCGCGCAGCAAAAGAGCACACGGCACTTATTGCCTGGCAGGAAAGTATTATCAAAGAAATCGGAAAACTTAAAAAAGAATTCGCTGAACCCCCGCTACCGCCAGCGCTTACTGAATTATATGCAACAGAATTTGCACCAAAACTTACCGATGTAGTGTTCTCAGGTGAAGCTGGGAAAAAAATATTGTATGCGTTTAAAAAAGAATTCCTAACTAAAGTAGGTGAGTCCGAAGAACTGAGCACTTTCAAAAAACTCGCCGACAGATTTTATGAAGAAAAGGTAGATAAAGAAATTCATCGCGGTGCACTAGAAGACAACAAACGTGCTGACAACCGCGCGTTTAATGAAATTCGAGGACTCTACGCGCAAGCAGGAAATGTTTCGTCCATGCTACATGGCAGCGGTATATTTTACCGTGGAGGGACACATGTGTTTACCGCGCTGACTTTGGGCGGACCCGGCGACTCACAACTTATCGACACCATGGAGGCACAAGAAGAACAGAAGCGGTTTATGCATCACTACAATTTTCCGCCATATTCTTCTGGCGAAACTGGTCGCATGGGTGGACTCAACCGGCGCATGATAGGGCATGGTGCATTGGCAGAAAAAGCGTTACTCGCAGTCATCCCAAGTAAAGAAAATTTTCCGTATACTATTCGTTTAGTATCAGAATGTTTCGCGTCAAACGGTTCGACGTCGATGGGTTCGGTGTGTGCCTCAACATTGGCACTTATGGACGGTGGCGTGCCTATCACCGCACCAGTTGCCGGTATTGCGATGGGGTTGATGATGCATGATGCACATACGTACAAAATATTAACCGACATCCAGGGTCCGGAAGACAGTCACGGCGACATGGACTTTAAAGTGGCTGGCACACGAAATGGAATTACGGCGATACAGATGGATATTAAACTCGGCGGCATTCCAGTAGCTATTTTAGTAGAAGCACTTGCCGCTGCTAAACTCGCGCGCCTGCAAATTTTGGAAGTAATTGAAAAAGAGATTAGCACACCACGCCAAAAAATAAGTGAACGCGCTCCCGAAATTGTGACCATGAAAGTTCGACCTGACCAAATTGGACTGGTGATAGGCGGTGGTGGAAAAACGATTAATGGCATTCGAGACACCACCGCAGTTGAAGATATAACTATTGAAGACGATGGGTCAGTGTTCATCACCGGCAAAAACGGAAGTGCGGGAAAAGCAAAAGCAATGATCGAAGCGTTGGTCAAAGAATATACTGCCGGAGAAATGTATGATGGTGAAGTAACACGACTCATGGACTTCGGCGCTTTTGTACGTATCGGACCAGGTAAAGATGCCGAAGGTTTGGTGCACGTGTCAGAAATTGCATCGTTTCGTATTGCTAAAATTTCTGAGGTTGTTGCAGTAGGAGAGAAAGTGCGGGTTATGATTAAAGAGATAGATGACAAAGGGCGGCTTAACCTTTCTATCAAAGCAGCCGACCCTGAGTTCGCCGCGCGTAAAGGACTGAAAGAAACTAATGGAGGAGAACAACGAAATAGACATATCGCTTCCGAGCGAAACTAATACACCGAAAAAAGAGGGTATCGACCCGAACTCTGTTTTGCTGCCCAAAAAAGGTATTCACTCTTTGGATAGTGCTCAGCGAGTAAGCGCAGGCACGCTGTACACTCAAGAACAGGCAGCGACACTCCCAAAAGCGCCTCCTGCGCCTCCTTTGCCAAAAATTGCTCAAAAAGGAAATGACGAAGTCCAACCACTCGAGACCTACCAAAGCGACATTCAAAAATATATCCATGACAAAAATGTAAGCTCCATTACCGTCGCTGCAGCAGAACAAGACCGACGATTTAAAGCGGGGGAGTCTATCGAAGTCGCACCTTTGTCACCAGAGTGGCACTCTTCCGTGTGGCTGCAAATTGGTGCCGGGATAGCTGGGGTGTTGCTAATCGGGGGAGCGATAGGCATTTTTGGTTACGCATTTTTAAGCTCTCAATCCTTACCTGCTTCCGGGACTCCAGTAGCTCCGTTTATAGCAGTCGATGGCAGTGCCGACGTTGCGCTTCATCCGGGAGATACACGTCGGACCATAATGACTTCGTTTGTGGACGCAAAAAACAAAGTAAGACTTTCCTTAGGGTTAGTGGGCCAACTGCGCCCGGTACTTGCAAGCTCAACCGGAAATATCCCACTGAAAGCCCAGACGTTTATGACTGTATTCACTCCCAGCATACCATCGCAGCTTTTGCGCATTTTACAGCCACAATTCCTCCTCGGCGTACACTCCTACACGGTAAACCAGCCATTTCTTATGTTTACCGTCGACTCCTACCAAGGTGGCTACGCTGGTATGCTTGCCTGGGAAAAAACAATGCGGCTTGATCTGTTGCCGCTGTTTGCAGCTATAGTGCCGCCTCACTCACAACTACTCACGGCAAGCAGCACCGCTGTTGTTACAGTTATTGATAATACCTTTGTCGACAGTGTGTTGGAGAACCACGACACTCGGGTCATTAGAAACAATTATGGTGACATTCTTCTTCTATGGACCTTTATTGATCGCACCACGATACTCATCACCACTGATGCGGAAACAGTGCACGAGGTAATATCCCGTCTCAAAAATGCCCCGACTATTACGGTCCCAGGTTTGTATTAGATTGCGTCTCCGGGACTACCCGGTTATGATGCTCATATGGACCACGAGAAACTCGCGTATTTTAAAAAACGATTAGAAGATGAAGAAAAGCTCGCAGAAAGCGAGCTGAAGAGCTTAGGAAAGCAAGATCCGAACGTTCCCGGCGTTTGGGATGCCACACCAGGTGAAATCGACTCGACAGCAACTGAACAGGACGAGATAGCAGATCGAATCGAAGACCTTGAAGGCAACGAGGCCCAGCTTAAAGAAATCGAAATTCATTGGCGAAATATAAAACGAGCACTTTTAAAAATTGAAGAAGGGTCATACGGTGTCTGCGAGACGAATGGTGAAGCAATAGAAGAAGACCGACTCGAAGCCAACCCATCAGCTCGTACTTGTAAAGCCCATATGGGTAATGATGCATCGCTAGTGGAATAAATCCACAGGTATTGATCTGAAGACTTCATTATAGGTGTACAATGGGCACGTATGCAGTACGCACGCGTGTATGGTGCCCAGACCTCCCTTCTCACGCCGTACATAGTTACTATTGAAACCGACCTTTCTCGCGGGTTGCACGCATTTACTATTGTAGGGTTGCCAGATAAAGCTGTTGAGGAGTCGCGCGACCGTGTAGCCGCGGCAATTAAACACGCGGGTTTTGAATCACCAAAAAGTCGAAACCAGAAAATTGTTATTTCTTTAGCGCCGGCCGACCTACGAAAAGAAGGACCCATGTTTGACCTGCCTATAGCTCTTTCGTATTTGTTGGCCGCGGATGATATACGATTTGATCCTGAACCATATATTTTTATAGGGGAATTAGCACTTGATGGGACGCTTCGTTCTGTGCGCGGTATATTGCCGCTTATAGCCGAAGCAAAGCGCAGTGGTAAAAAAGCAGTGTTTGTACCTAGCGACAATGAACGCGAAGCAGCGTTGGTGCCTGGCATAGAAATATTTTCTGCAAAAAACCTTGCAGAAGTCATACATCATCTCAATACTAAAAAAGACAAGGAAGGGGTGTTAGGTGCCAAGATAACCCCTGCACCACAGACAAAACTTGAAGCCGCAGAAGCCCAAACTCCGTTTGCCCTCGAAGACATTCGCGGTCAAAGCAGTGCTAAAAGAGCCGCTCTCATAGCGGCTGCAGGCGGCCATAATTTGGGACTTTCAGGGCCGCCAGGGACCGGCAAGACTATGTTGGCCCGGGCACTTGCATCAATTTTACCGCCACTCACATTTGACGAAGTGCTCGAAGTAAACAGTATCCATTCGGTTACCGGGTCTTTGCGCGGAAATTTATTAACATTGCCACCGTTTCGCTCTCCACATCACACTTCATCCTATGTTTCTATTGTTGGCGGCGGTGCCAACCCGCGGCCTGGTGAAGCCACGCTTGCACATCGTGGGGTACTTTTTTTAGATGAATTCCCCGAATTTGACCGTCGCGTTATAGAAGCTTTGCGCCAACCACTTGAAGATCGGGTTATTGCAGTTGCCCGAGCTAAAGGCACAGCACTTTTCCCGGCCCGATTTACACTTGTTGTCGCTATGAACCCCTGTCCGTGCGGCCATTTCGGCCATCCTGAGATTTCTTGCACCTGTGCACCTACGGCACTTGAGCGATATCGTCGAAAAATTTCCGGGCCAATCGCCGATCGTATTGACTTATGGATAACAGTCGGACCTATACTGTTAGGCGAACTTGGCAAAAAGGTTGCTCGAGGGAGCGAAACTACAGAGGCAAAAGCACTGGTTACTAAAGCGCGTCAGGCACAAGCGACTCGCTTTGGTCGCGAAGGTAAGACGAATAGCGAATTGTCTCCGCGTGAACTTGAAGATTTAGTCCCATTGTCAGCTACTGTGCGTACAACTCTTGAAAAAGCAGGGGAGCGGCTCAACTTGTCTCCACGTGTTTTCCATAGAGTCATTAAAGTTGCGCGCACCATAGCAGACCTCGAAGAGGCGCCCGAAATACATGAATCACATATACTTGAAGCGCTACAATACAGGGAGCGAAAAAACTACTAAAAAAACTGGGGTAACCCCAGTTTTTTTATTCACCGCTGCCAACCGGGATAGCACCCAATGGGTTTGTTGCGCCTCGTACTTCAAAATGGAGGTGGGGGCCTGTCGCTTCGCCAGTGCGGCCGACTTTGCCGATAAGTTCGCCAGACGTAACGGAATCGCCTGGTTCAACGAGCACGCGGCTGGCGTGAGAATAGAGCGTCTGCGTACCATTATCATGCGCTATAACGATGTAGTTGCCATAGCCTCCATTCCAGCCGCCACCGGATTTAGCAACTATAACTGTGCCTGCCGCTGAGGCATAAATGTCGCTCCCGGTCGGGGCACCGATGTCTACGCCGTTGTAGCCATGAAGGCTTTGGGTAATGATGCCGCCACCAACTGGCCATATATAGTAATTGTCGTATTCGGGACCTCCCGCGTCCCGTAGCGGTGCAGGTTTAAACGATTTACTTTTCGCTGACTTCGGTTTTGATGCACTGGTTTTTGGTTTGATCGGCGTGACCTTCGGGACACTCAATGAGGGAGGGGTTGTTTCAGTTATAGTCACTTCACCGCTTGGGATAATAAGACTTTGCCCTGACACAACAGCATCATCATCTGCCAAGTTGTTGTATACCGCAATGTCGTGTGCGTCAGATTTAAACTTTCGGGCCAAGCTTGTAAGCGTGTCACCTTTAGTCGTCGTGTAGCGAATACTCGTGATGGGAAGGATGATAAGTTGTTGGCCTGGATGTATAACTCCTTTTTTAATATCATTGGCACCGATAATAGTGTTTGGAGAGACTTTAAACATCGCAGCGATACTCGACACCGAGTCACCTTCTCGAACGAGATAGGTAGTTATCTGAGAGTTAAGCGGTACTTGAGCATCGGTCATATTGCCCGCAGGGTTTTCGGCTGGCATAAGTGCTTCACCATGCACAAGCACGATATCTGTGCCACCACGAGAAGGATTAGGATTTATATTGACCGCGGCGGCAAGCACTGGGAGGGTTTGAGAATTAAAGGATGAGTCTGATGCCGAGGAGTGAAGAGCTGTTTTTTGCAGCAGATCGGAAAAAAAGTTTGCAGACGCCAAAAGAGGAATACAGAGTAGGTATGTGGCGCTGCCAGTTGCCAAGCCTATAAATAACACTTTTTTAACCTTCCCCGCGAAATCTGAGTGCGGGGTCGGATCTGTAGGTTGTAGTAAAGACAAGTTTGTTGGGGGAATGCAATCGTTGTGAGGAATTGACCATGTATAGCCAATTCATCATCCGTTCAGAGTGTGTATTTCCATGATACCCCCAGTGTTTTGAGAGTCAACTTGACACAGCCGGGAGTGTGGATAGCTATATTTAGGCAATTTTTGAGAAAATGCGCTACGGTGTATGTAATGTCAGAACTTAATGCAGCACAACAAGAAGCAGTTGAGACAACGGAAGGGCCACTTCTCGTGCTTGCAGGTGCAGGTGCAGGCAAAACTCGCGTCATTGCCCATCGGATTTTGGAAATTGTTCAGCGCGGAACCGCCCCGGAACATATCTTAGCTATAACGTTTACCAACAAAGCCGCGGCTGAGATGCGCGAAAGGGTTCTAAAGATCTTACATGGGGATGTACATGTTACACGTCCAGCATTTGAACCGTTTCGACCTCCATTTGTATCAACGTTCCACTCTCTAGGGTTACTCATCATAAAAGAAAACGCCCGGCTTTTGGGGTTTAAGCGAACTCCTGCAATTTACGACCGTGCTGATTCTTTGCGAGAAATGAAAGCAGCCCTTCGGCAATTTGACGGTGAGCTTGAGCCGCGGGCGGCACTTTCGATAATTTCTCGTGCAAAAGGCCAAGGACTAACCTATGGGGAATATGCCGGAAGTGCAAACGGCTACCGAGAAGAAATTGCAGCTAAAGCATGGCCGTTGTACGAAGAAGCACTCCGAAAAGACAATGCGCTGGACTTTGATGACCTTTTACTTCGTGCCATGCTTCTTTTGCGAGACAACGAGGCAGTCCGGCTACACTACCAGTCTCGTTGGACCTACACCCACGTGGATGAGTACCAAGATACAAACTATGTACAAGCTCGAATGATGGAACTTCTGGTAGGTCCCGCACAGAACATTTGTGCGGTAGGCGATATCGACCAGACAATTTATGGCTGGAGGGGCGCTATGATAGAAAATATGATCCATTTCGAGCGCACCTTTAGAGGTGCTAAAACCGTTATGCTCGAAGAGAATTATCGTTCAACGCAAAACATTCTTGATGCTGCAAACGAAATAATCAAAAAGAATCCTAATCGGCCCGAAAAAAATCTGTTTACTAAAAATTCCGAAGGGGAGTCGCTTTCATTATACCAAGCATTCGATGAAGCAGACGAAGCGGGGTTTATCGCCCGTACTGTGCGCGAAGGTATGGAAAAAGGGAAACAACCCCGTGACTTTGCAGTATTGTATCGTGCAAACTTCCAGTCACGTGCTATAGAAGAAGCACTTTTACGTTCAAACATCGACTACCAGGTGTTGGGGACACGTTTTTTTGAACGCAAAGAAGTAAAGGACGCATTATCGTTCGTTCGAGCTGCGACACTTGGGACCAACGCTGACTTTGCACGAATTGCCAACGTGCCGCCCCGAGGTATCGGCAAAGTAACGCTGTTAAAAATCCTGTCAGGTGAGGAACATACCCTAACCGGCGCCGTACGAGAAAAGGTTGGTGCACTGCGAGCACTTTTGGCCCGCATTGCAGACGCCGCTACCAAACATTCTCCGTCGGAGTTGGTACGTATCGTCATTTCAGACTCTGGGCTTGAGCGTATGTTCAAAGAAGACAAACTCGAAGGAGCAGAGCGGCTCGAAAACTTGCGTGAGCTAGTATCGCTCGCCGCTCGGTATGACTCACATCCGCTCGTGTCTGACACTTCGCTCCATGCGGGACTAGACGCATTTCTCGAGAGTGCGGCGCTCTCGAGCGACCAGGATGAACTTAAGGACGAAGCAAATGCAGTGCGCCTCATGACAGTGCATGCTTCAAAAGGCTTGGAGTTTCCCGTCGTATTTATAACCGGACTTGAAGAAGGACTGTTCCCGTATGAGAGAGAGGGGGAAAAAGATGAAGATAAAGAAGAAGAACGCCGACTCTGTTACGTCGCTATTACCCGCGCACAGGAGAAAGTACATCTGACGTACGCTTCATATAGAACGGTATTTGGATCAAAAAACGCAACTATTCGCTCGTCGTTTTTATCAGACATACCAGAACATTTAGTAGAATCTGCGTCACCCGAGCGCCTTGGCCGAACCATATATCTCGACTAAAAACAACGCTTATGTTTAAAAAGAAATCCCTTGGCCAGCATTTTTTAAAAGCAGATTCCTACTTGCGCGCAGTGGCAGATGCTGCAGACGTGACAGTGCATGATGTGGTGCTGGAAATTGGCCCAGGAGATGGTGCGCTTACCCGAGAGCTCCTGATACGCGGAGCAAAAGTGGTGGCGATAGAAAAAGACCATCGGTTCATCCCCATGCTCCATGCCACATTTGACCGGGAAGTTGCACTGAAGCAACTCACTCTACTTGAAGGTGACGCGTTGGAATTTGATGCAACAAATCATCCCTCGCTCACTGGAAGCTACAAAGTAGTTGCAAATATTCCGTACTACATCACGGGCGCGTTGCTCCGAAAGTTTTTAACATCGGATGTACAGCCCACGACCCTTGTGTTTTTAATACAAAAAGAAGTGGCACAGAGGATTGCAAAAAGCAGCAAAGAAAGCTTACTTTCATTGTCGGTGAAAGCGTACGGAACGCCCACCTATGTCAAAACGGTCCCAAGCGGTGCTTTTTCTCCACCCCCAGAAGTTGATTCGGCAATTTTACTGGTTAGTGGTGTGTCACGGAGCAATTTCACCTCGGCAGCACATGAAACAAGATTTTTTGAGCTCATTCATGCTGGATTCGCACAAAAAAGGAAGATGCTTAAAAAAAATGTAGAGCAAATTCTTGGAAAAGACACGGACGTGCGGTTAGAAAAAGCAGGTATAGTCCTTACTGCGCGAGCGGAAGACATTCCGCTTAACAAGTGGTTAACACTCTCAGCTTAAGGCAAGCTTACCCCTTCGGTTTGCATGTTCCATCCAAATAAGAAAATATTAGGAGGTATGTAGCAGTACCATGGGTAGTACCAAGTGCCTGCTATTTGCTGGAGTACATGTGTGGGAGGTATGGAAGGCACGAGAGGAGTTATCGATGTGAGTGTTGTCGGAGTCCAAATATATGGCCCTGGCACTAGCGGATCGATATTTCGAGCAGACACAACGATGGTATATATTACTGCGTTTGCGCACGGAAGAATAAAAGCAATATACCCGCCAAAAGGCTGGACTAGTTGGGCCGATGCTACTGATGGAGTCGAGACAAAGACGAAAACGAATGCAATTATTATTCCGCTTCGTAGGAAAAGTTTCATACTACATATTATACTGTACATATGACCTGGCGAAGATACCTCCCGAGTGCACAGTTCTCCTTGCTCGCCGCGGCACTTATAGGTTCCGTCGCGCTGGTGTACGCGGCAGACTTTGTGACAAAAAAATCAGCACCTTCTGAACTTGCAGTCTCGACCACCGAAGACTCACAGGGTGCGGCAGAAGACGTCAACTGGAAACAGGCGCTGGATGAAGTCCAAGCAAATGGAGGTGCAACACTCCCAAAACCTCCTGACCAAGAAAGTGTGAACGCAATGATTAAGGCAGCAGAAACAAAGAATGTGACAGCTTCTGTTGGCCGCACCCTTTTAGTCCAACTTGCCGCCGCTAAAGCACAAGGTATGGGCAGTGACATACCCACACAAGACAGTCTTGTGGCTCAAGCTATTTCCATGGTGCCAAAACCCCAAACTAAAGTGTACACTGCAGCCGATATTACCTTTGCTCCAGACACAAAAGAGGGTACACATGCGTACGGCAACTTGTTAATGGCGACACTGAACGCGCACCCGGGCGCAAGTATGCAGCAAACTCTTGTGGTGATTGCCAACGCCGCAGACTCGGGGAGCTCAGTCAATTTAAAGAAACTCCTTCCCATCGAAAAAGAGTACCGCGCCCTTCTGCGGGACTTGGTGACGATACCGGTGCCAAAAACTATGTCTCCGTTGCATGTACAAATAGTGAACGATATAGCACAGATAAGCGATACATTCCCAAATATTGAAGCGATGATAGACGACCCTGTGCGGGGGCTCACGGGAATAAAACGCTACCAGTCTTTAACTAGTGAAACAAAGAGGGTGTTCATAAATATCTCACAAAGTTTTAATAAAGACGGTATACTTTTTTTATCGGGCGAACCCGGCGAGTCTTGGGCAAGCGTGTTGTCCGCGCAATAGTATGAACAGTAAAATTGTTATCACGATACTTGCCGGCATAGGGGTGGCGGCTCTTATCGGTACTATGTGGTGGTGGTTTTTAAGTAAACCCGACCAAATTCCCACGTCTACCACGACCACAACCAGCACTTTCGGTACTGCACAGGACGTCAACAATATAACCCCGGTCACTGCAGGAACCCCTGCAGACGCGAGCTCTCCCGCGGGGGGGACGATTTCTCCAACCAATAAAACACTCACACCAGGTACCTACACTATAAAAAACACAAGTGGTGGAGTTGCTGGCACCTATGTCGTTAGCAGCGCAACCGACGCTAGCAGCAGCGCCCCGCCCGGCAGCTTTACGATCAGTGCGATCCAAGGTCCCGAAAGCATTGGGCCTGGTACCTATGTATTGTCGGCAAGCAACACACAGAGTGCCGTGTACACAATCGCACAGATTGGAAGCAACCAGGGAGTAACCGGAACCACGCCGGTATACACCATAGCACCCCAACAAGCGTCCACTGCCACCCCCGCTTCGTTGGCAGAAATCTTATATGGAAAAGCCGCTTCTTTAGGAACCAGTTCGACTACCTCAGGGAGTGCGACAGGCGTAGGGTTGCATATTGAAGGAGGCTACACTCAAGGGGTAGATTGGTTTGGCCCATCATCAACTGACCAGCTTTTTTTTACTGGGATTATAAGCAGTTTTAATACTATAGGAAGTGTAGACACTGCGGTCACACGTCAAAACACAAGCGGAGTTGGAGCCACTTTAGGGGTTGGCGATGTTGTAAGAAATATGAGTGTCGGTACGGCCGCAGCAGTACTGCTAGCTCAGGCGACAGGAGGCACCGGTGTTACCCCAGGGAGTGGAGTGACTTCGGGAGGAGGAATCACTGGCGGTGGTGGTGTTACTGGAGGAGGGGGTATTACCGGTGGTGGTGGAATAACCGGAGGAGGGGGCATCGGGTCAACTACGACTGCCACGGTGTTTCTTCCTACTACGGCGGGGACAATTTTTAATCCAACTGGCGCTAATGGAGTCAAAAACTCTAACCCAACTGGAGGACTCTTGCCAAACCTGGGTGGCAGCATGAACGGATTAAATGGCAATGGGGCTGGTATAGGGCTGGGCGGCACGCTTATTGGTGCTGCAGCAACTGGCATCTTAGAGTGCGGGGAATATTTACTGATGGCAGCGTTAGGAAGCTTTATCCCTATCATAGCGGTACAAACAAATACCCCTGCCAAAAACATCGAAGACATATTGGACTGTGTCGCACGCAAAGCGGCAAAGGCACTTATCCAAACAATTACCTCGAGTGTAGTTGACTGGATAAACAACGGGTTTGAGGGGAGTCCTTCGTTCGTGGTGAACCCAACCCAATTTTTTACTAACCTCGCAGACCGCACTGCGGGGGAATTTTTACAAGGAAGTGCATTGTCGTTTTTGTGCAGCCCCTTTCAATTGCAAATCAGAATTGCAGTGGCAAAAAGTTATGCAAACAGAAACAACGCACAAGCCTGTACCTTAAATAAGGCAGTGGGTAACATAAATAATTTTATGAATGGCGACTTCTCGGCGGGCGGCTGGGCAGGCATGCTTTCAATGACTACGGAGCCGACTAACAACCCATATGGAGCGTTTGTGTCGGGCTCAATCCAATTTAACAACGCTATACAGAACAGACAGGCGTCGCAAAAGTTTGATCTATTGCAAAACAATGGATTCCTTAACTTCAAAAAAAAGCAGAATTGCCAAAATGTTCCAAATGGCGATGTAAATATAGATCCTGGGCAAGAGTTATTTTCGACACCAGACGGTAACGGCGGCTACACTTACCAAGTATGTGACGTGGTTAATTCAACCCCCGGTACCGTTATTGCACATTCTATTGAAAAGGCGACTGACCAGAGTTTAGACTCGCTGAACCTCGCTAAAAGCTTTGACGAAATCATTGGTGAGTTAATCACGCAACTCACCACCAACGTTTTGAAAATAGGGTTAGGAGCGGTAAGCGGACAAAACGGCTACGCCAGCAATTACTACACCCCGGCACAGCTCCAAGCACAGGCCGCAGCACAAGCAATGATTTCGAAACTGCGCCAGCTTATAAGCCTCTCTCAGCGCTATGGAACCATACAACAGGGGAGTATCAGCGACTTGCAAAACTCACAAAACTTGCTGAACCAGTCATACAATTGCTGGACCGCACTTGCCTCTGCCGCCGCTCAAGACCCTGCGGGAGCGGGGATTGTAGCGACGGCAAACACCAACGCGACGCAGGCTACCACAACGTTTGCCGCACTCGAAGTGCAAATTACGGCATATAATAATGCAATAACTAACGCTAATACGTCTATTACTACGATAGAGCAACTCCAGAGCCGCGCACTTTCCGCTGGCTCTATGGCCGACATAAACGCAGTCACCACAGACTTAAACAACGGTATAGCAAACGGAAGCATTCTAACCCAGGCGGACGTAGACACCGCACAACAAAACCGCACTACGCTCCAAAGCCAGCTTGCAACCTTAAACGACCAGACTAACGCAAGCCTCAACCAATGCCATGCAACTATTCCGTAAATTACAAGTAAAAAAAATTGCACCGAATGCAGTTAAGGTTCTGTATCTGTTTGTCATAGCAGCGAGTTTGCTCGCGCCTGCACAGCCTGCTTCGTTTACTTCTATTTCTTTACTTACCGCTCACGCTCAAGTCCCTGCTGGGTTACAAACTGCAGCCGACCTGGCATACCAACAGTGTAGAGGCAACGCAAACAGTAGCGTAGCTACTTGCACCCAACAGAACATTGACCAAGGTTTACCATCCCCTTCTGCAACTGCCGAAGCTAACCTAGCCGCATCAGGAAACAAGCCTCCTCCTAAAAGTGGAGGTTTCCCTGATCAACCATCTGGTACAGGATGTCTTTCTGGTGGTTTTAATTTTGACCTCTGTATCACCAACATAGTGTACGTCTTTACGGCGGGTATTATGAGCGTGTTTGCATACGTCGGCGGTGTGGTTTTTTCTATCGCGGTCCAGTTGTCACTCAACAGCGTGGCCTACTCGCTGAACTTTCTTTCCAGCGGGTGGGCAGCGGTGCGCGACATCGCGAACATGGCGTTTATATTCATACTTATCTACCTGGCCTTCACCATCATGCTGGGGGCTGAAACCCACGGCACCAACAAGACCCTTGCAACCGTTCTGGTCATGGCACTCCTTATCAACTTTAGTTTCTTTATTGTCCGTGTCGTCATCGACGGAGGCAACATTTTGGCAGTGCAGTTTTACAACAGCATAGACGCGCCTTCTATTGACCAGTCGGTCAATTCCAGCGGCGTTACAAGCGGCGCTGGCGTGGCCAGTTTAGTAACTCCGGCAAACACCAAAGACCTGACCGCGAGCATTATGAAGGTTCTGAGTATTACGAAACTTTTTAACACCAGCTCCTTTACTGCATTTAGAGATAAAAATAATGGGCTACAAGGCTTCTTAGTGGTCGTTATAACTTTGTCATTGTTGTACATAGCGCTTGGCATCATTTTTGGCATACTCGCGAGTACTTTCTTTTTTGTAGGATTTAAGTTTATCTACCGCGTTATTGCGTTGTGGTTTGTTATCATTCTTTCCCCACTTGCGTTTGTCGCCCGCGGGCTTTCAAACACGGGGTCTCAAAAGTTTTATCGACTATGGCAAAACATGCTTGTCCAATTTGCTTTTTACCCGGCTATATTCCTCTTCATATTTTTACTCATCAGTTATTTTGTCACCCAAATGTCGGTTGGCGGAAACATTGTTGACTCATTGTTTGGTGACCTCAACGCTCTTTCGAATACATCAATTGGAGAGAACGGAAACTTCTTGTACGTTATAGGCAAGGTTATCGGCGGCATCAGCATACGGCTGGGTATGGTGATTATTCTGCTTTTCTTCGGACTTAAAATCTCAGACATGATAGTGACTGAGGGCAACAAAGGAGCTGAGAAAGTGACTGGTTGGGCAGGTCGCGCGCTTGGTGGCGTTATGTACGGTGGGTTGGGCTACGCGGGGCGTAATTCAATAGGCGCCGCAGCGCGTTCGTATGCTCCTCAACTGCAAGAAAAAGCATCGAGTTCTACCGGCATTCGAGGAGCCCTTTGGCGAGGTACCAACAATGCTAACAAAGCAGTGGCTTTGGGCAGTTACGATGTCCGAGGGGTGCCGCGTGTCCAGTCAACCCTCCTTAAGTCATCACGTTTAGATGTTGGGAGCGCCTCGAAAAGCCGTTTTGGACTATTAGCGCCTTTAACAGCAGAAAAATTAACGAAGATAGATAAAGATACTAAGACAAAAATAGCTCTCGCAGCGAAAGCAAACGCTAAAGTAGCTGCCGCTGCAGCAGGGGCAGGTGCCGCAACAACAGGTACTGGGGCTGGCACAAGAACAGGAGCTGGAACAGTTGGTGCAAGTGGCGGTGCAAGAACTGGGACCGCGGCGGGGGCTGGGGCCGCCGCCGGAACCACAACAACACCAACAAGCACTGGAGTGGGTGCCACACCTGGAGCAGGAGCAGCTAGATATAGTGGTGGACGAACGCAA
>JAYUDS010000010.1:0-2685 GCA_043739595.1 Candidatus Adlerbacteria bacterium
GGTAAGAGTGCCCTCTGTGAAACGTAATGTAAAAAAACCTTATTTTACAACGTATTTCTCGGGAACCCGAGTCAGTGTTAAAAACGGTGGGGGAGGCTAAAATTATGTCAATACCCCCCTATTGACCGTCGTTCGAAAACTGGACTATCCTATATGTACCTCTGGGGTTTAACCCCCAGGGGCTTTTTCGTTCCTGGGTACCTAATTTACCTCAATTAACCGTATATATGAATTTATCTACTTCTGCTCTCGCACTTGCGTTTTCTGCCGCGCTTATGACGGCTCAGACTCAGATACAACCTCAAAAGGTTGTAGTTCAGGCTGCGTCACCCATGCCAAAAATAGAAACAGTGCACGATGTGGTGGCAGCTTATTTTTCCGATATTCCTATTATGGTAGCCGTCTCAGGATGCGAGTCGCACTTCAGACAATTCAGTACAAGTGGCGATGTTATACGAGGCGAACAAAATAACCGAGATGTGGGCGTCATGCAGATAAACGAGGACTATCATCTGGACACCGCTCAGTTGCTTGGAATAAATATTTACACCATCGAAGGTAATATGGCCTATGCTCGCTACTTATATGAGCACGAAGGGACGGCGCCGTGGTCGTCTTCACAGTATTGTTGGAGCCGTGCAGCCAGGTCAGCAAAAGTAGCCGTGACTCCAAAATCTGTAGTTTCAAACGCTCCTAAGTTGATAGCAAGCGCAGTCAGACTCCCATAGTCACAGAGCTACTTACGCCAGCCAGGTGACCATTTGCTTGAACCTAGTCCTCCAAGTATCAGGAGTCCGCCAACCAGTCCCATATTCTCTAAAAATAACTGAGTTTCTATAACGCTGCTTATGCGGAAAAAAAGAAATGAAGTTATAAGCAAATACACCGCTAACAAAATTGCAAAAAATTTTGTCTTAATATCTACCACCACTGCGATGCCGCACAAAGTTTCTAAAACTACAATAAAAAGTGCAACATACAATGGCTGTGGAAAACCGGCATGACCGAAGTATCCGACTAATGAGTCAAAATTTAAAACTTTTTGAATGCCACTCCATAAGAAAAATCCGCCCAAAAGAATGCGACCAACGATAGGGGCAAAAGTGCTTGTCCACTGATCCATATGCATATAAGTATACCTCGAGTTACTACTAAAGATTGTAGGGCTGGGTGGTTACTCTTTGAAGCTGTTCAAACTCCGTTGTTACATGGTGGCTTTGCTGAGCAGCTATGTGTCGCAAAAGGTATATTGTGCGACCCATATACCTTTAGAACCAGTGGTAGAATGCATAGGTGCAAAAGAAAATAAAAAAATCAGTTATTAATTTTCGAGCCTCCCTCTCCCCCGACCTGTGCCGAACATTTGCCAAACTTAGTACGCCGCAAAAGATACAAGATTATCTTGATACACTTTCAATTAATTTTGATATGTCGGGGGACTTGCTGTCGTCAAAAAGGATACTTGAGCAAAAGCGCGCTCAGTGTATTGAAGGGGCAATGTTTGCCGCGGCTTCCCTCGCCTATCATGGTGCAATGCCATTGCTGCTAGATTTTCAAACGAGTGCATATGATGAGGACCACGTCGTAGCTTTATTTAAAAAAGATGGTTTATGGGGCGCGATAAGTAAGACTAACCACTCGATACTTCGCTGGCGTGACCCTGTGTACCAAACGGTGCGCGAATTGTCTATGTCGTACTTCCATGAGTACTATATGCACGATGGCCGCAAAACAATGCGGACGTATTCTCGACCGTTTGACTTACGACGATATGCACCTGAGTTTTGGGTTATGTCGGGGAAGAGTCTGGACCAAATTGCTGAAGACCTAGACAACTCCAGGCACTTCCCCATTGTGCCTCCAAGCAAAATGCGTGGACTTCGACGGGCTTCAAAAATAGAAATAAAACTTCTTGACGTGGTTGAATGGAAACGGCCCAAAAAATAAGCAGTAGGTTTCTTCATGCTGACATCAGAGGCACTCATGCATACTGGTATTTATGAAAGTATTACTTACATGTCGCGAGTGCGGGCACCAAGATTGGGGCTCGTCAGATAAAGAATTTATGAATAAGGTGAAAATGTGGAATCATGTGCGCCGTGATCACCCGTACATCGATGCAACTAAAATTCGACTCGTCATGAAGACAAGCTTTCCCTACCAGTACGAGTCCAGAACTATGCAGCCAGCATTTAACTAGCAAAACAATTTAGGTTAGAAACAAAAAAACGCCTTACATAAAGGCGTTTTTTTGTTTTGTTTTATTTTAAATGTAAAAATTTTAATTGCGCATTCCTATTCCCTTTTGGAATAGCAGTATCGCAATGGCAAACAGAACGAACGTAAGCACAATAAGAATGCCGAAGCTGAATAGGACTGGCGTATCAGAAATTCCGAGAAAGCCGTAGCGAAAGGCGTTCACCATATACAGAATCGGGTTAAACAGAGACACCGTGCGCCAGAAGTCGGGCAAACGGTCGATAGAGTAAAATACGCCGCCTAAGTAGGTAAGAGGCGTCAGAACGAAGACTGGAACGATACTGATACCATCAAAACCCTTGGCAAATATGCCATTGAGCAGGCCTGCCAAGGAGAAAAGAACGCTTGTTAGGACCGCTGCTCCAATTAAGACTCCAAAACTGAAAATACTGAGGTGGGTGAAGAAAAGCGAACACAGAAGGACGA
>JAYUDS010000011.1:0-2674 GCA_043739595.1 Candidatus Adlerbacteria bacterium
CTTCTACTGCGCGAACGAACGGCTCTGCCTGCAGCACCATCCCCGGGCCCCCGCCATACGGCCTTTCGTCAGCTCTACCCCATTTGTTGGTCACAAAGTCACGCAGCTGGTAGCTTTTGATACTCAGCTTTTTGTCCTTTTGTGCCCTACCTAAAATAGACGCCTCCGCGTATGAGTCGATAACCCCCGGGAACAAGGTAACTACGTGGAAATTCATGCAAAACACAATAACACAAAAAAAACGTATTGTCTTTATATAAATCTATCGTTGTACTTCTCAAAAAAAGCCGGAAATTGCGAGTGGAGCGGTTCATTGAAGTTTTTAATCTCGTCTATGGTGAACCATTTTAAGGCGTCGCATTTGTGTGGCTCGCCAATTTTGACTTCGGCTGGGTCAACCAACACGCGAAAGTCGAACGCTAACCAATGCGTTGGCTGGCCGCTTTGTTCGCGAAAGACATCTCGATAACCCAGGAATTCAAACTTTTTCGGGACCGCACAATATTCCTCTTTTATTTCTCGCACCACCGCATCTTCTACTTTTTCATTAAACTTCAGTCCCCCGCCGCCCGGGTCCCATGTCCCTTGCTCATCCCGACAGTTCTGAGACCGCTTTGATATCAAATACTTGCCGCTCCCATCGTGACAAAAGAAGCACACGCTGACTCTGATTATTCCTTCCATATAAATACAAAAATCCGCACTAGTACTCTAGCGCGGATTTTTAGAATTGTCGTGGGTTAGCACTACGGAGCAAAAAAGGACGTGTGAAGCTTTTACAGGTCCAAGCCTTCCATCGCTTCGTCAACCGACTTCATCGCGGGAGATGCTGCTGGTTCGTGGGTTCCATCCCAGCCGGTGGCAGCAGAGCCCGTAGCGCGACCGCCAGCTGGCTCGTTAATTTTGAGGTTCACGCGAGCGTTGTGCTTCATACCGACCACACGCAGAAGCGTGCGGATAGCCTTGGCGGTGTTGCCAGAGCGGCCTATCACTTTGCCCATGTCCTCTGGGTTGAGGTCGAGCGTTAAAAGCACACCCATCTCGTCAACGGTGCGGCCTATCTTTACCTCCTCGGGATGTTCAACAAGTCCCTTCACTACGAATTCCAAAAATTCCTGATCACGTTCTGCCATGGCTGTATATTTAGTTTATTAAATGTTCAACTTCCAGTTTACTCTGCAGTAGTTTCCTCTGCAATAGGGGTTTCCCCAACTCCTGTACTTGCCGTTTCAGCCTCGGTGTCTGCCGCATCTGTTGCGTCTGCTTTAGCGACAGTGGTTGCAGCCACGGGCGCTTCTTTTTTAGGAGCCGTCTTCTTTGGAAGTACGTTTATTTTTTTTGCATCAATAATTTTATTTGAAACAAGAAGGTTATGGACGGTGCCTGAAACCTGAGCGCCATTTTTTATCCAAGCAAGAATGCTCTCACCTTTGAGCTCAACGCGGTTAGTCCGTGGGTCATAGGAACCGACCATTTCGAGATAGTTTCCCGTCTTTGGCTTCTTTTTTGAGTCAACCACGATAACGCGAAAAGACGGATCATTCTTTCGGCCGCGGCGCTGGAGTCGTATGTTTATCATGTTTGAAAAGGTCCTCTATTTGCCCATTGGCAAAGGAGGTATGAAGACTGTATCAGCTAATGGCACAAAGTCAATAAATACCGTATAGTAGTTCGACTAATGACTCCTCACACGGGCAAAGACGCACATGGGCCAGAGAAAAAACTCATCCCAGGCATTATACAAGTGACACGCAAAGGCGTGGGATATATGCCCATGTCTCCCGACGGACCAAAGGGCAAACAATTGGATGATATTGAAATCGCTCCAGAGAGCTTGAGCGGAGCGCTCAATGGCGATGAAGTTTTAGTCGAGCTAACAACACTATTCCCCCGTCCCAAGGGCAAGGTAAAAAACATAGTCGAGCGTGCACGCATCGAGTTCGTGTGCACGGTGAAGGAAGGAAAAGGAGGCTGGGTGGCATTAGCCGACGATACCCGCTTCTACCGCCCTATCCGGCTCATTACCGCACCTACGGTTACCCCTGGCACCAAAGTGTTGGTCAAACTTTTAGAATTTAACGGCACCGACGACCCAACAGGAGAAGTGATAGAAGTAATCGGGCAGGCGGGAGAGCATCGCACCGAGATGAACGCGATTGTTCTTGAGCATGGTTTCCGAACTGAGTTTTCAGCCGAAGTTATTCGTGCTGCAAAACAAGTAGAAGCGAACCATGCCCACACTATTGAGATTGAGGCGAAAAATCGCACCGACTTCCGCGGGGTAACCACGATGACTATTGACCCGGTCGACGCAAAAGATTTTGATGATGCCCTATCTCTCCGCGAATTGCCAAACGATGAATATGAAGTCGGTGTTCATATCGCCGACGTTACTTTTTTTGTTCGACCCGGAGAACCTTTAGACGACGAGGCGGTAAAGCGTGGTACATCGGTCTACCTGGTTGATGCGACCATTCCCATGCTCCCTCTTGAATTGTCAGGAAATGTCTGCTCACTCCGCCAAGACGAAGACCGACTCGCTTTTTCTGCTGTTTTTCGCCTCAATAAACAAGGGAAAGTGCTCGAGCGCCGCTTCGAGCGCACGGTCATACGCTCTGACAAGCGCTTTAGCTACGAAGAAGCACAACAGATACTCGATACCGCCGATGCAGAA
>JAYUDS010000012.1:0-16181 GCA_043739595.1 Candidatus Adlerbacteria bacterium
TTGTTAAACATATTTAATTTATTTTGTTTTTAAAGCTGAGCAACTACTATGCTACTGTGACTCAAATTAAGTATGTACTGAGGACATGAATATGATGTAAGTATTAGAAGATTTCTACATTGACCAAAAAATTATCCAAACAAATAGTTTTACTCTTTAGCACTCCATACCTAATATTCATGGGCGTCGTGTAAAACTTGTTTTATGGTAAAAAAATTGAATCTGCACACTCAAACACCGCCGAACGGGCTATGGTACGCGCATCGTCTTGAAGGAAAAGTACGGAATGTAGGTATAAAACCAGTTCGCAAGCCCAAACAACACAAGAAAGCTTCACAGCAATAATCCGCCCCATGAGCACCGCGACGTTTATTCATTTTTTTTACAGTTCAAATACCCTTGCTTGTAGTGCTGTCGATTATTGGAGGACCTTGCATCATTGTGACTGCTTTACATCGCCCGCCATGTCCGTACAATAGAGAGCAGAACATACATCAAGAGCAGAGGTGTTAAAGGACTGGCCCAAGACTCTGCCCGCAACCTGCGCGAAAGCGCGAGGTACGAATTCCACCCTGAAGAGGGACAGATGCTACTCCATGTAACAAACCACTCTTTTTGAGTGGTTTGTTCTTTCACAACTGGACATAGGAGCACACGCATGCCGGTTAAAATTCCTGACGGCTTACCTGCCGCAGAGTTATTGGCTCTCGAAAATATTTTCGTCATACCTGCAAAAAAAGCGTTCCGGCAGGACATTCGCCCGCTCAAGATAGCTATCTACAACATCATGCCGCAAAAGGAGAGAACCGAAACGCAGTTGGTACGACTTCTGAGCTATTCTCCGCTGCAAGTAGATATAACGCTGCTCCACACGAGTTCATACTCCGGACGAAATACTGCCCCCGAACATTTGGCACGGTTTTATAAAACGTTTGAGGAAGTGCGGGAAAAAAAGTTCGACATACTCATCATCACCGGCGCGCCGGTCGAAACAATGGAGTTCCGCGACGTCGACTACTGGGACGAGCTTTGCTTCGTCATGGAGTGGTCAAAGACCAACGTGCATACAACGCTCCACATCTGCTGGGGAGCGCAAGCTGGGCTTTTTTATCACTTTGGTGTTCCCAAGCATTCTTTGGGAAAGAGCAGAAAGAAAATGTTTGGAGTGTTTAGCCACACGCACACAAAGTACCAGAGTCCGCTTCTGCACGGCTTCGACGATGTATTTTTCGCTCCGCATTCTCGCCACACGGAAGTGCGAAACGAAGATCTAGCCGAAGTCAGCTCGCTTTGTATATTGTCTGAGTCTCAGTATGCGGGCATATACATTGTCTGCACAGCAAACCATCGCCAAGTGTTCATCATGGGGCATCCTGAATATGACATTACGTCACTTCAGGAGGAATACGTTCGCGATGTAAAAAAAGGACTTGACGTGCCTATTCCGTGCAACTACTTTCCGAGCGATGACCCGTCTCAGCCTCCAGTCATGAGTTGGCGCGGCCATGCAAGTTTGCTTATCTCCAACTTGCTCAACCATGTGTACCAGGAAACACCCTACGATCTGGGGAACATGGAGCCGATTGACTAAACTTCTAGTTCAAACTTCAACGCCGCCCTTCATGGGCGGCGTTTTTTTAGGCGTGCTTTGCGGTTATCGCCCAAAGGTCCTCCAACTCAAACGGTTTCGAAAGATAGTCATCCGCACCCGCCTCTTTGGTCAGTTCGTCGGCGTTCGGGTAGGCGGTCAATATGATAATAGGAATGTGACGAGTACGTACATTACTTTTTAGTTCCTGCGCTACCTCGCGCCCGTCTTGTCCAACAAGAGATATATCAAGAAAGATAAGGTCCGGTGCGCATTTTTCTATTTTTTCCACTCCCGTGAATGTCTCGAGGATATCGACTTCGTAGTCTTTTAATTCAAGTGCCTGCTGCATGACAAACAGAATTCCAGAGTTGTCATCGATAACTAAAACTTTTTTCTTCATCGCGGCGACAGTGCTCATACAAGATATTCTTTTTTTTCCAATAAGGGAATCGTAAAGTAGAAAGTGGAGCCTTTTCCTTCGTTGCTCTCGACCCATATATTGCCACGATGCTGCGTTACTATCGCAGCAGAAATATAGAGACCTATGCCGAGACCCGCAAAGCTTTGCCCGCGGTCATTACCAACCTGGAAGAAACGTTCGAACACTTTCAGTTGATGCCCCTTTGCGATACCAATACCAAAATCTTTAATACCTACCGACAAGTTTTTTTGTTCATGCGAGAGCGTCACAATTATTGTGTCAGCTTCGGGAGAATACTTAATTGCATTCACGATAAGGTTAATAAACACTCTACTGAGGCTATTGCGGTCTCCGCTCACCTGCGCCTTAGTGTCCCCTTGAATGGTAATAGTGTGTTGCGGCGAAAGAAGCTGGCAACTGGTAACAATTTCCTTTACCAAAGAATCGAAATCAAATACTTTTTCTTCAAGTTCAAATTTGTCAGCTTTGATTTTTGAAACATCAAGCAAATCGGCCACGAGCTGGGTTAGCTGCCCTATTTGCCGGCCTATCGTGGTGAGGTACTCGACAAGCCGGGTGTCAGTACTTTTTTCATATTGCACTTGCAGAATTTGCACAAGTGTTTTGATAGTCGTGACTGGCGTTTTCAACTCATGACTCGCCATACTCATAAAACTGTCATTCCTTTGCTGGAGTACTCGTTGTTCGGTAATGTCTTGCATTGCCAAAAGAATCAATTCTTCACCTTTTTCGCTTTGAATAAGCCTACGCCCGTTCAGCAGCATCACTTTAGAACCGATAACAGGGAAATCGAAAGTGATTTCAAGATCATTAAAAGCCGATTTCTGTGGCAGAATTTTCTCAAGCGCTTCACGCAACTGGGGCGTGTCCCATCGGCGGTTCTTCAATTCATACACAAGAGTCCCTTCCGTTTCGTTTCGAGTAATAGAAAAAGTGGCGTAAAAAGCGTCATTTGCACTTTTCACCCGCAAATTCTTGTCGAGCACGAGCAGCGGTTCGCGCATAGTGCCCAAAATGCCTTCTGCGTATGAAAGTGTTTGTTCGCGTTCCCTCTGAAGTACTTTTTGAGCGGTAACGTCGCGAGCGACAATAACGACGCCTAACACGTTTCCTCGGTCGTCTTTATACACCGAGCCGTTGAACAATACATCGGTCAGTTTGCCGTCCTTGTGGTGCACTATAAGCGGAGAGTCAGCAACCGACCCTTGTGCAAACACTTCTTGGTATACTTCACGAGCTTTTTGCGGTTCGGTAAAATAGTCAAAAAAGTCAGAACCTATTAATTTTTCTCGATCTATGCCGGTAATGTTTACCGTTGCTTCGTTTGTGTCGGTTATCTTTCCTTCTATACTAATGGTAAGCAGAGGGTCCAAACTTGCCTCGATAAGACTGAGCGAATACTGGGAAGCTAATTTAACAGAATAGCTGAACGCCTCAAGTTCTTTAGTGGCAATTTCGCGTTTTTCTTTCTCTTTGTTTTGAAAAATCAATTCTTTGTTGGCGATAAACAACTCAGCTGCTCGCATTTCTTTTTCTTTATTTTGATAGGCAAGCTCGATGTTTGCCATACTTAATTCAGCCGCTCTTTTTTCTTTTTCTTTATTTTGGAACGCTAGCTCTTTGTTGGCAATAAACAGCTCGGCGGCGCGCTTCTCTTTCTCTTCGTTTTGGTAGGCAAGTTCCTCGTTAGCAACAACTAACTCTGCAGCTCTTTTTTCCTTTACTTTATTTTGAAATGCCAATTCTTTGTTTGCACTGGTGAGTTCCTCTGCTCGCTTCTCTTTCTCTTCGTTTTGGTAGGCAAGTTCAATGTTTGCTATGAACAGCTCGGCGGCGCGCTTTTCTTTTTCTTTGTTTTGGTACGCAAGTTCTTTGTTAGCTATGAACAGCTCGGCGGCGCGCTTTTCTTTTTCTTTATTCTGAAAAATGAGTTCTTTGTTGGCAATGATAAGCTCGGCGGCGCGCTTCTCTTTCTCTTTGTCTTGGTACGCCAGCTCTTTGTTGGCAATGCCGAGCTCTTCGGCACGTTTTCCTTTTTCTTTGTTGGCAATGCCGAGCTCTTCGGCACGTTTTCCTTTTTCGGTGTTAGCGATGCCCAACTCCTCTGCCCGCTTTTCTTTTTCGTCGTCCTGGTACGCTCTTTCAATGTTGGCTATATCGAGTTCAGCAACTAGCTTTTCTTTTTCTTCTTTTTCTATTACAAGCTCTTTGCGGGCGATGATTAACTCATCCTCATCCGACTTTCTTGTTACTATCATTTTTGTGTGGGGAAATAGTCTGTGTAAAGTTATAAGACTAAAGACATTGTTCGTTCGACATACAAGGAATGAAAACTTGCAAGCAACTGCTCTCTGAGTTAGTTTTTCGCAAATCTGGAATTACGTATGGGACGCTTCTCGACCATTCGTACCTACCAATTGGATGGGCATGTCACCCTCCAACACTATCCAACAGTTCATGTTTTCTTAATGAGTTTAGAATTATCCGAGTAATCCTATATGGAGAAATCATTTCTTAAATTTGGGACTCCATAAACGTACGTAACATTTCATAAAAATAACCGCACGTTATTGTACGGTTATTTTACAGCGGGTACTATGGTATGTATCTAGAAGTTCGCTTTACATCTCTGGCATAGGCAGGCACTCCATCAGTTCGACCGATTCGCCTGGGAAATGTATAAAGTGTGGGTGGTCTATAAACATTTTTGCGGTCTCATCATGAGACTCCGCCTGTACTACGGTAAATGCACCCATTTCGTTTCGAGTATCTGAAACACCAGTCTTTGTGATGCGTTTCGTTTTCCCGAGCGGCGAGCCCATATAGACAATTGCATCTTTATTGTCCGCCACCCATTGCGTCCATGCTTTCACGCCCACGGCTTCTTTCTCCTTTCTTTCCTCTTCTTCCATTGCCCTCCATGCTTCAAGCAATGCCGCAGACCCAAGAAAAACTGCTAGAAAATTTTTCATATACACGATTAATTTAAAGACTAACTAATAGTGTGCCACGTATACCCCGAGTCTGCATTTAGATTCTATGAGGATACACTTCTGTTGGTAGATCGTTAACAATTTAACTTTTTGACCCCAGTATGTATTCCAGCATCTATCCTACTTTTCGTCATAAAGGAAGGGAAGAATAATGACTACCGTGTAGATTATTCCAATTTTCAATGTTTGTTATATATCCTTTTATATTTTTTTTATATTTTACTTCCCATACCACTGGCGATACCAGCCTCGCATTGAATTTATTTCTTTAGTCTGCGCAGTGATAATGTCTGTTGCAAGCTGCTTCATTTCGGGTCGGTCAGTCGAACTTTGAAGCATTTGTGCCATCATGACTGCCATTTGGTGGTGCGGGATCATTTCTTCAATAAACGACTTATCAAAGGTGAGAGACGTCTTGAGCTTTTCCATGTCAGTAGCGTCACCCATCATGCCGGTGCGCATTATCCCTAAGCCCATACTGTGCCCAGTATCAGAGAGACTGTCCGGCACGTCTTTGCCATACCAGCTTTTGTACCATGTTTTCATCTTTTGAATTTCCTCGGTTTGCGAACGCGTAATATCCTTTGCTAGTTGCTTTATTTCAGGGTGTTGCGCTTTTTCTCCGGCGATACCCGCCATTGCAATAGCATCTTCATGGTGCGGTATCATCTGCTCAATAAAGTGCGAATCTATTGACCCTAACATCCTGTTCCCTTGCGTCGTATTGTCAGCTTGCCCCATCATTGAATTTCTGTATCCCATCATGCCGCCCCACTGGGGTGCTACAAGCAACATGAGTAAGATACCAACGGCTACTCCTCCAATTCCCCATACGAAAGTATTATTGTTCATGGTGTTTTTTAATTTTTACTAATTGATCATCTAACTGATTTGTACCCTCCCGAAACACCACGTTTCGATAACACAAGTTGCCACAACTGATTTTCTCTTGCCCTAAAGGAGCCTGCACAAGAAAGCAGGTAATATCTCCGCATCCTATAAAATCTTTCAGTGTGCTTCACTTGTATTGAATTCCAATTGCTTTCAAAATTCTTGTGCCAAGCCATAAGAGTCTTCTCGTAATCAGATCCAAAACAGGAAACCTGCTAAAAGCAGACAGGGCACCGTCATCCACATCATGGAATGATTTTTATTTTTATGGAGATTGTTCATAATATATATGATTAAGAATTAAAGTGCTCGCTGGTTTCTTTGACCATTTTTCGTACGCACCACACAGCGTAAAAGTCGTCTACAGTATGCAAAGACTTTCTCCGGCGTAGATGAAATTAATGAATTTTCTTCATTGTGTCGTTGTACTTTATTCACAAATATTACTTATGAGATACGTTATAGATTCTAATAAGTTCTTTAGCGGCCTTTTCGCTGCCTCCTTTTAGTCTCATCTGTTCCTTTACGTGAGAACGCAAAGGATTGGACAATAAATCTCATCCTCAATTGCTTTTATAAGACCGTCCATCTGACCACGAAGAATTTTTGCCCGGTGCACGTCTCGTGCTTTCAGTTTCCCATGTTTAAAAAATAACGCGCTTAGTATGAATATAGGCTATACCCCTATATTTTATCTATATGCGCAGAACATCCTTGCCACCGAAGGAGATCGCGTAATATTTTTTGCAAATTTCAAATTATCGCCCCGTCCACAGGGAAAGTGACTCTATACCCACTGAATTCAAGCACCATGGCCAAAGAATCGACAATAGAGAGGTCATCGTCTGCGACCAGAATGTGTCTTGGCGCTCCGAGATAAGCGGTGTCGTGCATATTTATTTCTTCAATAGTGGCAAACTAAAACAAAAAGTAGAACCCTTCCCCACTTCGCTTTCTGCCCAAATTCTTCCACCTTCTCGTTTAATTATCTCACTTGAAATATATAACCCAAGTCCAAGGCCGGGAAATGTTATTTCTTTACTCTCAAATCCTCTATAAAACCGTTCAAAAACGAAAGGTAGTTTTTTGTTTTCTATGCCCACTCCCCAGTCTGCTACGCGTACCGTTACCTCTTTGGCTGACGCACGCAACTCTACATCAACTTTATTGCCGTGGGGGCTATACTTAATAGCATTCGACAGAAGGTTCGTGAGCACCTGTCCAACCCTGTCTCTGTCTGCGCACACCTTTCTTGTTGTCTTGCCGGTAACACTAATAGTGTGTTTGTCGGTCGTTCGCTGCATTTCTTCGACTATTTCTTTTACTAAAGCATCAAATGCAAACAGCTCATCTTGCATATACAGATTGCCGGTATCTATTTTTATAGAATCGAGCAAGCTATTGACAAGAGTAGCTAATTTATCCAGTTGTGCGTTCATCTTGCCTAAATGGCTTGCAGACGGGCGGTCACCTTCTTTTGCAAACATTTTTTGTAAGACTTCTGCATACGCTTTGAGCGACGTCACTGGAGTTTTTAATTCATGCGTTGCAATACTAACGAAATCATTTTTATCCTGCTCAAGTTTTTTTTGTTCAGTTATATCAGAGGTTGCGCCAAGCATTCTAAGTGGATTCCCTTTTACATCTCTAAACACCACTGCTCGGGAGGTTATCCAACGGACTTCACTTTTTACGGTCAAAATCCGATATACAATGTTATATTCCACAGTTCCTGCAACCGCATTTTGTATCGCTGCATCAACCGCTTCCTTGTCGTCCGGGAATATGTACTTCCTAAAGTTTTCGTACGTCACTTCAAACTCTGTACGATTCGTTCCATAGAATCCATATACCCTGTCTGACCAAAGAATAGTATTCGTCTGTATATTCCAGTCCCATACGCCTATTTGGCCAGCCTCCAAAGCCAAACGCAAACGCTCTTCGCTTTCTTTCATATCGCTATTACTTTTATCAGTGAGCGCCCTAAATCGCCCTTCCGAAGCCAGCACGTTTTCAGCAACCATTGTGTGGTAGGTAAAGGCTATTTTTGAGGCAAGCACATCGCAATAGCTTCCTATCCGTTGACTAAATTGGTAGAGGTCTTGAGTGGATAGCTCCGTAAGCAAACCAGTCTCCTCAAGTTTTTTCCATATTGCTTGTTTCAAGAAAATGGTTCCATCAACCCCTTCTTCTATCGTGAGTCCATCTTTAATGGCTTCAGTGGCAAGCTCTTCTCCTAGCACTTTGAACGCCTCAGTTCCTGTTTCAAAATCATCCAAATACTGCGCGATAGCACACACAATTTTTACATGAATGTGCTGATATTTAGAAAAATGCTTGTCTGGAAGCGGGTCTCCTCCTATTAAGTGCGTATGGTGCAGTGTCGCTAATTTTTGAATCGCATGTGCATTCACGGTGAGAAGCTTTTGTATTTTTGCAAATTTCTTTTGTTCTTCTTGAATACTGGGTTTATGGCTCAGTTTAGAAAGTTCATCTTTGGTAAATCGCCAATCACCGCGAGAACCCACCTTAACCCCGTTAAGCTGACTGGTTTTTGCCCATCTGCGAATGGTCGCAGGATTTACTCCCAAAAATGCGGCGGACTGTTGGACGTTGAGGAGTTCGGTTTTAATTGTCAGCATGTGGTAACTATTACAAACTTGTGTAGACTACCTAAGAATACAACAAATACATGATTTTTTAATTAAGAAGGGCTATAAAACCAATGCTTGTGTAAAAATTTCCTCATATCTATGCAAATATAAGTCAATTTCCTTCCTTTTGTACTACATGATAAATCGAGGATGTTCAACCGCATACATTTTCTTAAATAATCCAAGCTCTTTATTCAGTTCAGTAACTATTTTTTGATTCTTGCCTATACCAAATAATATGCAGGTATTACGTGCGCCAAAAACAAATTGTCGCTTGAGAGTGTCCAGTAAAAATGGCTTTATCACCTCCATAAATTTCTTTTCGTCGTAGTAGTTACAATTTACCCCTTTTCTAATAAAGCCAACTGGAGAAACCGCCGTAAGAAAAAAATTACTATAAAACTTTTTTGGCTTCTCGATTGGCGTACGGATTTATAACCTCCGCATCAAGAAAAAGCTGATCAGGCATAACTAGGTGGCTATAAAAATCTAAAACCTTTTCTGCAAATGTCCCATGCCTCATGGGTTAACAATAACAAAAAAAACGGTATGCAAGGCGCATACCGCTCGTTTTGAATCTTTTAGAACTCTGTTCCATACATTCGTTGGAACTGTACTGGACCCCATTCGTCAGACACCAACCTTGTATGAGGAAAGGATAGCATTTGACACTTTGAGTGCAAATTCTACTGGCGGCCTTTTGGTGAAAATGGTGTCAGGTACCTTTCTCTATGTATAATCTTTTTCATTTACAGATGGTGAAGGAACATATTTTCATTATACGCCTTCTATTTCTCCATTATTTTTTATATTTATTTGGACCAAATTTATGACGACAGAACTCACAATTTAAATTTTATTCATCCCGCAAAAGTTCAGTAGCTTTGAGTCTATTCACTAGTGAAGAAGCCGCCGCACTGGTGACTATTGCTGCAACTATTACCGACCCTATTATGATAGCGAGTGAGCCGTATGGGATGACATACGGTGGGTTGAGCACAAAGAGCGGGCGCAACACATTGATAAAATAATATGCCATAACAAGTCCCACCGGCACACCAACAATCGACCCGGCTATCGTGGCCGTGGCAGCCTCGGCCCCTATGAGCGCGCGGATCTCGTGCGACGACATACCTTGGGCTTTCAGCGTGACATATTCTCTGCGTCTAGACAGCAGCAATCCAAACACAAATATGGTGACCACTATAGCACCCATTGCAAGCGAGTATGCAGAATCGATCTTCAACAGGCCATCAATGTTGAGCGACGCAAGGCTCGATTGGTCTTTAGCAAGCGCGGTCAAGCGAGATTCTATAACAAGAGAGTCATCGGCTCCTACGCCTCTTTGTAGTGCCTGAACAGTATTGTGTATAAACACATCTGACGACTCTCGCGTGTGAGCCAGAAAGAATGTTACGGGTACAGAGGGTGCGAGTGTCTCGTGGCGAGTAATGTTCATGAGTGCGTTCGCCCCGTCTGGGAAGCCAGGGATGTTTTTAAAGAAGCCAACCACCGCAACTTCCACCTCTACTTGTTGCGGGGTGTTTTTACCGAGCAACACATGTATAGTGTCGCCAATCTTTACCTTCAAGAACGACGCTATATCAGCACTGAGTAACACCGTGTTCGAACTTGCAGTAAGCAGTGCGAGCGATGCTTCAGCTTTACCGTTTGAAAAATGTGAGTCATCAAGCGGTGCAACACGCAAGTATGACTCGGGGTCTACCGCAGCCAAATTGGCCACATCGGAAGTCCTGTCGGAACGGAGGACAACATTATGTATCCCGTATACAACTGGTGTAACAAGGTCTAGGTCGGGGGTTACAAAACCTTGAGCATCGCCACTATGGTACACACGCTTGCTTGCAGGACTCGAAGATATCTTTATATCCGAACCGAGCACATACCGTGCGTCTGCCGTTTTAGCTCCCTTGTATGAAGCGGTGAACACCGCAAGACTGGTGCCAAAAGCAATAATAAGTCCAATGATTATTGCAGCCTCCGCCAATGCCCAAGCACGACGTTGTATGCTGAGCCCAAACAGAAGTGAGAAAGGCTTACCCATTGCGCGGCTAGAGACTGACTTCGAGCGCGAGAGTAGCCAAGCGACAATTCGCCCACCAAACAGACTGCCACAGAGCCATGCCACAATTGGCAAACAGAGCAGACCAAGAGGAATAGAGACCGATCGGCCAACGTACACTGAGCCTGGCGACCCTTCAAAACCTGCATGGGCTATTACAAAGTAGGTAGCTATGGCCACAATAGCGATACCGAAAAGGTCAAGCCAGTATTGCCGCCACTTCGGCGGGCGAAGCACATACTTGGCTCTGTCTTCGTTTATTTCTTGATCAATTGACCGACGTCCCGTTAGATAAAGTGCGAGTCCTGTTGCACAAAGTCCCGCACCAGTCCCCAGGACCGCCGATACGCCGAGACTCACTATGGTGGCCCGGAGAAGTGTCGGAAGTCCGACGACCACAATGGCGGTCATGAATCCAAGCAGAACTCCCACAAGCGCGCCACAGGCCGTTATAAAACTCACACGCACAGTCAGCATCGACAACAACCTCTTCCGGCTTGCACCTCGAATGCGCAAAATCGCCTGTTCTCTTCTTTGACTACCAGAAAGGACTATACCCGCATATGCAGCAAGAAACGCGGCGAGGAGGATACCTGGAAGCCCGAGAAAGACAAACATCTGCTTTGCTACGCCCGCATCGTTGCTTGCAACAGAAAGAGTGTTTGACACATGGTTAAGCAAGAACCCCTGCCCCGTTGCCACATTTGAAACTAATGCGCCGACTTGTTGTGCTTCTTTGAGAGCCACGGACGGTTCAGCGTTCAGCTGTTCTCGCTCTAGCCCTATATCTATTTCCTGTATAGGCAAGCTCTTAACTCGCGCGCCTCTTGCGGTGTTGGCCCGCTGGAACGGTGTCAGAACTTCGTTCTTAAAATCCTCCACATCAAGTATGACGTTATTGGGCACGTACAAAAAGACTTCGAGATTTGCTCCGTGCCTGCTTGAAAAAAGCGAGCGCGCCTGGGTCAGGTCGGCGATGCCGCTTACTTTTTTAGCTATGGTTGTGCCATCTGGTAGGTCAATTGATATAGTGTCGCCCAAACCGACCGACAGTTTCTCTGCAGCCTCTGCACTTATAACGGCCGCGCCCGGCACTTCTGAACCTTTGAGTATTCGAATAGTTGGATCTATCTTGGTATACGACTTCTCAAGACCAAAGACGCGCACAGGTCCGTCTATTTGTTTTGCCGACCGAAGTGAACCTGGCGCAAGATCGGAAATATAGAGCTCTTCGGCAAATTTTACGCCTTTGAGCTGTCTGATCTGTACTGCAATGTCATGTACGCTTACCGGCTTGTTTATATTTGCAGGGACAGGAGCAAGGATCTCTCGGGTCGAGAACGTGGCGTTGAAATCCCGGTCGCTAAGCGGTGCATCTGACAGGACCTCCGCTTGATATTCCATCTGCACGGTAGCTTGTGGCTCTATGGTCCCTATGTTCCATCCTTCTTGCGTCCCGCCTTGGGAAAAAGGATTCTCATCTTTGCGTCCCACTACCTTGTGCGCAACTCGCGCCGAACCAGGTACATAGCGAAGCTTGTCGCTGAGTATCGAGCGGACAACCACCTCATTTGAGGGCGTATCGCCTATGTTTTTAAACTCCAACTGTACGCGTACTTTGGTGCCATCTACTGTTTGTCCCTCGGGCACGTATGAAAAGTTAAGTTCTGTGGCACCTCCAAGAGCAGTTATGACTCGCTGCAGGTCGATAGGGAGCGGCGCCAGGGCTCGCTGGGTCATCGAGGCAGATAGCCCATCTACAAAAAATAAAATGGCACAGGTAAGCGCAATACCCAACAGCACGCCGGACGCTGTTGAAAGCGTACGGCGCGGGTTTCTTATAAGGTCGGTGGTAACGTATTTAAATACCATAGGCAATGTTATGTTGATTCAATGTGGCTCAGTGTTACGGTTCTTTCCATACGGCTTGCAACCTTCGGGTCGTGTGTCACCACAACCATGGTCGACCCCAAGCGCTTCTGAATATCTAACAAAAGCTCTACAACATTGAGCGCGTTCCCATCGTCAAGTGCGCCCGTCGGCTCATCTGCCAAAATGACGGCCGGCGCATGCACGATGGCTCTGGCGATGGCTGCGCGCTGTCGCTGTCCGCCGGACAGTTGGTCTGGGAGGCGCTCTCCCAGACCTTCTAAACCAAGTCTACTCAGCAAATCAGTAATTCTGGCCTCGGCGTCTTTGGTATCCGCGCAAAGGAACAGCTGGAGGCGAATATTTTCAGCAACAGTTAAAAATGGCAGGAGGTTGTCCGCCTGGTACACGATGCCAAAATTTTCCTTTCGGAAGGCGACCCGCTGTGCTTCTGTCAGGTCCGTTATAGTAGTGGTGCCTATGGCAACCGAGCCCTTAGTCGGCAGCGCGAGCCCTCCTATAAGGCCAAGGAGTGTTGACTTGCCGCTGCCGCTTTGCCCCATAAGTGCTACGCTTTCTCCTGCTTTAACCGTAAAATTTTGGCATGTAAGCGCGGACACTACGCCGCGGGCAGTGTCATATTCCACCCTGATGTCGCGTGCTGTTATCGTATTTTTATCCTTCATACCGCTACGACTTTTTTATCTTTCATATAAAACTGGCGCTGTGCCAGCCCGGCGAGGCGCTTGTTATGGGTCACAAAGACGACCGCCATAGAAGACGCAAAGATTTCCTCCATAACCGAATCGGCAGTAGTGGCATCAAGCTGGGCCGCCATTTCATCGGCGATAAGAAGCTTTGGCTCATTTGCCAGCGCGACCGCCAAAGATACTCGCTGCGCTTCCCCGCCCGAAATTTGTCTTGGTAAGTAGCTCGCCACGTGTGCCACCCCAAGCCGCTCCAGAAGTGCGAGTGCTGCCACAGAATCCTTTCCTTTTCCTCCAAAACTATGGGCGAGCTCAACATTTTCAAGCGCAGTCAAAAAAGGTATGAGATTTTCTGCTTGCAGGGCTATCCCGACGCTCGTAGCGCGAAGCTTTGACCGCTCATCATCATTCAGAGAGTTCAGTGGAGTACCGTTAAATGTAATAGTGCCAGTATCCGGCTGCAGAAGGCCGTTAATAAGCGAAAGCACTGTAGATTTGCCACTGCCCGATGCGCCAACCAGACTTATTTTGTCTCCAGGATACACCTCAAAATCCACATCGCTCAGTACCAGGTGTGCACCATTCAAAGAATGAAAGCTTTTCGAGACACTGGCAAGAGCAACGAGTGGAGTTTTGTTCATTTCCTAATTGAAGTCCCCATTGTCGCTAGACGTTGCGCTTTTGGTGCATTCGCATACACATTTGGCGTCACTTTTTTTGCATGCTCTTCTAGATCAAGCACTACCTGGCTCGCTTCTGCAAGACCTTTTGGCGACAACTGTACAACGTTGACAAGCTCAAAGTCATCCTGATGCAGGCTTTTGTCCTTTGGCACATTTCGTATCACGCCCACACCCGGCGCGTAATATTTGATTTCATTATCAATAGCCGTAACAGCGCCTTCAACTACCGCGCGTACGTTATGGAATTGGCCATAGGCAACTTTTAAATCCTGGCTAGCTGAAACTAGTTCTGCGACTGACGGCTCCTCTGTTGGCCCAGCTGAGCCAATAAACCATCGAGGGTTATCTTTGGTTACCACTGCCGGGATCAATATGCCAACCTGCGCTCCTGTTGAAGTTCCAATAAAAGCATTGTCAACATTTGTATATTGACCGCCCTCATAGTTTTCAGTATATCCTCCCAGTATCCAAATATTTCGGTCTTTATCGATAGCAAGATAGTCAAATCCGACCTGTGATATCTCTCCTGAGTCTTCGCTTTGATCAAGCACTGCTATGGCTTGTACGCCGCCAATGACACGCACCACATCGGTTACGGTGCTGATTATTTGATGCGGCACTTTCCGTGACCCAACTTCTGTTGTCCCCGCCCGTATCAATTGCATGCCGGGCGTGAGCGGCTGATACTCATTTACAAGCTCAGTTGGTTTCACAAAGTTCTCAGGTTTAAAGGCAATGCGCCATGCAACTACTTTTGGGGTCGCCTTTCCTTTTGTTACAGAAAACCAAGTAGCAACAGCTCCTCCACAAAGAATAATGAGAGCGGCCAATAGTATAGCGAATCCTTTTTTACTTCTATAATCGATCATACTCTCTATGGTACATAGATTTTGAAAAACTGCAGCAAATTGCAGCGAATAACAACCCCATACTTCTACTACGATGCCAGAGGCGTTTTACTTTCAATTTTCCTCTACACATCATTCATTGCCCTCAACGTGACTCTTGAATGTAACCATTAGTGGGAAATGGGGACGGTACAATTATTTTCAGAAGTTCGTGTTGTCATATGTATTCCGCTGAACATAAATCAATGTTGGAATGTGTTTAGAAAGTTAGGACACTTTTTAAATGATTCGAGGAGTATTTTGAACATGTAAAAATTGTAGCATTACTGCTGTAAGGATATTTGATGGGAACTTAGGTGGACGTTTAAATCTTTTTTAACTAATATGAGACTTGGTTCAGCTTTTTTAAAAAATTTTCGTATGCCACACGTTGGATTACTTCTCCCTCTGCAGTAAACTTATGGCCGCATAAAGGTATAATTATGAGTTCGCAGTTATTTATTTGCTCTTTCAAATCATACGCTTTCCCGAGAGGACAGTTAATATCATACCTTCCATGCACAATAACAGTCGGGATAGTTGATATAGTCATTATATTTTCAAGGATATAGTTATCGGGGAGAAACTCGTAATTCATTTCAAAATGTGGAATTGGTGTCAGGTACCTTTCTTTGGCCGTCCTCTGCCGCGAGTAGTTAATGTCAATTTAAATTGCTTTACTGTCTTTCCTGTCCATTCTAACCCGCCATAAGGAGTTCCTTTAGCAACCGACACCCGAAGTTGCACCAAATCATGCACTTTGTCAGCCTGGTTGACCCATGCTGCATAGTTTTTTGGCAATTCCAGAGGGATGCGAGAAAGAAGCTTTTGCTCACCGCTTGTCCCCAACAATCTGCGATACCCACTGCCCCACTTCCAGGACTCAACTTTTTTGGTAATGTTTGCACGCACGGGATTACGTTCTACATATTTAATAGCGGCTAAAAGGTAGGTATCTTTCTCAATTAAAAAAGATTTATACCGACCTTGATACAGATGACCATATCCAATTGTTTTAGTCTTAGAACGGTACTGCTGGGTATGCGTTAACGTCAGCCACTGCATGAACTGTGATACATCTCCATCCTTTTTAGGATAGAGCACCAAATGCCAATGATTGGGCATGAGTACATAGGCAAGGATTCGCATGTCTGTACGCTCCCTGGCTTCCATCAAAAGAACTTCAAAGTGTTTGTAATCTTCAAATGAGTGGAAGATCTTTTGGCGACTGTTTGCACGATTAATAACGTGATAAATCAAATTGGCGACATCAATTCTTGGAGCTCGTGCCATGCAGAAAGTGTATCATTAATGGTACCTGACACCTATTCCCCTACAGGTATCCAAATGTAGAGACATTTTTTCATTTGAAAATTATAGA
>JAYUDS010000013.1:0-6842 GCA_043739595.1 Candidatus Adlerbacteria bacterium
TGGCACGATGTGGTGCGCGTATATTTTCTCTATAATAGCGCTTATCAGTTTGCCAGCTGCAATCCAAGGAGGGGTAGCAACACTTGTCTCGTGGATAGCCCAAACATTCCTGCAGCTTGTCCTCCTCTCGGTCATAATGGTCGGACAGAAGGTTGCTGCTCAAGCCTCAGACAAACAAGCCTTACAAACGTACAAAGATGCGGAAGCATTGCTTGAGATTCAGGACGAAGTACATACACTGGTCATGCTTAATAGCGAGATGACCAAAGAAGTGCGGGATTTTTTACTGGTAAATAAAAAATAGAACACTACAATATGCCTGAAGAAATCGAAATAGATATAAAAGAACAGATCGAAGTATTTGAACAAGAAAGCCCATGGAACCGGTACCTTGCACTTACAACGGCAATTATTGCGGTTGTGGCTGCAATTGCTTCTTTATTGTCTGGTTCGTATTCCAACGCTTCTCTTTTGGAAAAAAACAACGCGGTACTTTTGCAAAGTAAGGCATCAGACCAGTGGAATTATTACCAAGCAAAAGGAGTAAAAAAAAATATCGCAGACAGTTTCTATACGCAATTCCAAACACCGTCCTTTAAAGATCAATCAGGTAAATATCAGAAAGAACAAGTAGATATACAAAAACAAGCAGAAGAGTTTCAACGTGAAGCAGAGGCTGGTAACCACCGCTCAGAGCTCCTCCTTGAAAAGCATCATAAAACTGCATATGCAGTGACTTTTTTCCAGATAGCAATTGCCTTTGCCGCATTAAGTGCGCTTATGAAGAAACGTCAATTTTTTTATCTTTCTCTCATACTCGCTGCTTTGGGATTTGGGTTTTTACTTTTTGGTTTGATTTAGAATCAGCGGCACCAGTGTTGCGAGTGGGTGTATATAAATAGGTTATAATCTTGATATGAATAAACGCGTATTACTGTTTTTAATATTTTTAAGCTCAATCTTGCCCCTGACCACTCATGCGTCTTTTGAGCAGAATCTCCATATCGGTATGCGACATAATGAAGATGTAAAAGCGCTTCAGCATTTTTTAACTGACCAAGGATACTATGACGGGCCTATTAACGGTAGTTTTTTATCTGGAACTAGAAATGCAGTTGAATTATTTCAAGAAGATATGAACATTCATCCGACTTCTGGTTTTTTTGGGAGCCATTCAAGACAAGTGGCAAATGCATTACTAGACCAAATGACTTCTGCCCGTACTGATACTGTGCAGACTCTCGACACCTCTGAAGGGACAACAACCGCATCGTCCTCAGTCGCAATTGCGCAAATCATGGATACTGTTGTTACGTTAAGCGATGTGGCAAGTACGACACAAAACCTGGCACAAATAATACAAGATCTTCAGTCTCAATCTTCTAATACGCAAGATCAACTAAATCAAATTGATGCTGTGCTCAATAGTATTATAGTAACGCTTACTGCACTTCAATCTGCACCCGTGTCCTCTGGTGCACCCCAAACATCTACCCATGTTACTTCAGTAATCGCCTCAACGACTTTGCTCAAAAGTATTCCACTGTCGGTACCATTTCCGCTACTCGCCACAACCACGCAGCTTCAAAAGAGACATTAACTTCGTATCTATCCACAAGAGGTAAGAGGACAAGGGCAATATGCTATCACATAAAGTAGTTTGTGCCTTTTGTGATGTATCTGTAAAAAATTGGGGATAAGTCCGTTATATATTAAAATAATGTGTCATAATATATTATGCGGCACGCACCTAAATTCTCGGGTGAAATGCAATTTCGGCACTGGGTAATATTTGAGGAATAGGTGTCGGGTATCATAAAAATCTACTCCAATAATGGCACGAGCTCCAAGAATTGATGTCGCTGATTTGGCATACCGCGTTATCAATCATGCGAACGGTCTCCAAAAAATTCTTCACACACCTGAAGATTACAAACACTTCGAAGTTCTTTTGATCGAAGCAAAGGAGCACACAGACATCCGAATCCTTGCATATGTACTCATGCCGGGACGACCAAAGAAAGGTATCTGACAGCATTTTAATTCCCTGGAGGATGTTCAAACCTTGGCGGTAAGTAGGAAAATAATACACACAATGGTCTATAATTATCCTTATAGAAAAATAATATATTTAGAATATGCATAGAGATCCAGCAATAACCGACTCCGATAAATACAAAGTAGTTTTTGAGAACGATACAGTACGTGTGCTCGAATACAAGGACAAGCCGGGAGATAAGACTACGCCTCATCACCACCCCAATAGTGTGATGTATTTTTTCTCCTCATTTAAGCGCTGTATAACCGCTAATGGAAAATCTGTAACTGTCGATGGTAAGGAGGGAACCATTGCCTGGCTGAAAGAACAGGAACATATCGGTGAAAATATAGGCGACACAGATACTCACGTACTGTTAGTAGAGTTAAAAAGGTCAATCGACAGCACACAAAACCACTCTGCTTTGGGACCTGAAAAAGCTTTATAACTTAGGGCAGTGCCAAACTTCTTAAATGGCTACTTGGGTCAGGCACAATAAAACACCATAAACCCTAGTAAAGTATCAACATGGCACGACCCGTATAGACTCAGCTCCCGCAATAGGGGAGAACCCGCACGATTTGATAGGACAGAAGATTTCGTGACAATAATATTGTATGTTTGATGTGCCGGACAGCAACGCCCGATTTAAATAACCTTCCTTCTTCACTCACATTTAAATGAAAAAATATTTATACTTTTGGATGCCAGTAGTAATTGTACTTCTTGTTGTTATCGCGTTGGCATATGTGGGTTGGTATTCCTTTAATCGTCATACCAAGCTCGCTAATAATGCCGCGTGCGACCGAACCCTCTCGCAACCGCAGCAAGGCATGCCGCAAAAGCCGTGTTTGTATCAAGTCGTACCCCCGCACCTATTGGACCTCGCGCGTGGACAATTTGTCTTTAACGATTTACCACCTCGTTTTACCGTCACTATTCCACGATCTATCGTCGATATTCTCCTTGGAAACTATAGCCTGCAACCCGCCGAACTGCCTGGCTGCGATCAGTCAGCCACCACAACCGATTGTTCAAAACTCCAAGTACCTTCACAACCAGAACCGCAGCCATATGTGCCGCCGAATCCGGTACAGCCGAGCAAGACGTGGGTTTCGGCAGCGCGAACTCCTATCTCGCTCGCCGGTTTTTCATTCGAGCTTCCGGCTGGCTGGCACGGCTCGGTGTATAACAGCGCGTACCTCGGAAGCGTGCACGTGCTCGTGCAAAAGGATTCAAACGACCGCGGCTTCAGTATCGACTGCCCACCCGATGGCAAAGGGCTTGAGGCCGCGACACGCCTTACCAGCGAGACACGCACGTTCACCTCTGGCGGCACTGATTACTCAGCGGCTTTCGAGAAGTGGACCGCCCCTGGCAACAACCCGTGGTACTTCATATGGGTGCGGATGCCACAATCGGGTGACTCCTCGAATGGTTCATTGGGTACGTATTGTCTCGTGCAGGGGACTGTGACACCCGACATCGAAGAAGCGATGCGAACAATGTACGAAAGCTTGAAATAATTTATATACAACTAATTTTGTGAATACATAGTATATTATCGTCATTGTTTGCCTCGTGGTACTAGCTGAGAGTAAATGGGACTAAGTACAATATACCTCTAACAAATATGGTGTAATATTTTATGGCCCGATAACTACGAGTAGCAATAGGAGAAGCGATCTATCATATTATCAACCGCACAGTTGGACGCGCGAAGATGTTTTAGATTAAAGTTGAGTACGCTCACTTTGAGTTGCTGCTTTTTGAACAAACGCTCGGTCGACCACACATCATATAAATATGAAAACATAGTAAATTACTATTAATTATACTTAGCCTTATTTATACTACACACCATAGCTCGATGAGGCATCGCCTGTAAGGAAAGAATCCTATCTGTTAGTAATCTATCTCTGCGCCCATGATTGAAGAATAAACACCAAACCATAAATGTTAATATATGTTTATGTTATATCTCATTTTGATAGGGATATTATGGAACATAGGGTTACTTTTTCAAAGCCTCTATTCTCTCCGTCTTTTTCAAAGGAAGAAATTTTTGAGCAATCAAATACAGGATTCCAAGCTCTATGTGCTTGTTGCAATACGAAATGAAGAAATAGAGCAAGTTGGCGAGTGTATTAAATATTTTTAAAACAAAAAGAAATTTCAAAATTAATTATTTGCCTTACTGAAGTTAAAAACGATCATGAGAAATATCTTACTCTTCTGCAAGAGTTTCAAGTCCAAGATGGTCGTCTAACATATACCACCTTCAAAGGCGACGCTGGTTATAAAGCTGAACAATTAAACATTGCCTTGAAGGACATTCGGAAATCAGAAGAAAAAATAATTGTGGGAATCTACGACATCGACAGCCGACCTGATAAGGAAGTCTTTGATTATGTCAAAAATAAGGACATTCAAGTCGGACAACAGTTTACACTCTACGATGCAAACCTAAATGACCTGGTTATTGGGGATAAGTCCGTTATATAAGTAAAATACGTGTCCTAATATATAGCGCGCACAAACAGGATATACGTAACACGGACAGGGTTGAACGAATAAAAATAATATAACAACACAGACAATAGAAAAATAACGTACTTATCCCCAATTCCCGAACCAATACCAAAATACAAAATATGAGGAAAGTAGACTTTTAGAGGGGTTACTGCTACTGTCGCAGCAGAGGTTCAAAAATGACACTAAGGAGCGTAGGATGACTGGCAAACAGATCAAATCAACTTTTTACCCAGAAAGGCACCCATTGTTTCCGCTGAATATATTTTTCGCACGTATCCGTGTACTCTGGCGAATGCGTTTTAGGAAAGATAAAAACAACACAGATGCACATTGACTCGCAAACACCGCTCCATGAAATCTGGAGCGGTGTTTTATCATTTGCGTGTAACCTGTGGCGCACTTACAATTGTAATAAAATGCATTCTGTTTCTTCAAACTCTACGTTAGGAATACAGGTTGTTGCAATTATTCCCGTCTTAAACGAAGCGGGAAATATGTCTTTGGTCTTAGATTCGCTCGCCGTATATGGAATAGAGCATTGTATTGTAAGTATAGACCCACGGAATACTGACTCCATTGAGCACATCCTAACCGAGCGAGGGGTGCCGTTCGTTATAGCCCCTCAAACAGGCTATGACAGTGCAGTATATACGGCGGCAGGAGCAATTGAAAAGTATTTCCCCGAATCAAAATATATTTTATGTACTGATGCGGGGAATAAATATTCCTATGAGGTTCTTAGCGATTTTTTCTTTAGACTTGAGGAAGGGGCTGACCTCGTGCTCGGTAACAGAATAAATGCAGGCGAGTATTTGCACTGGCGTCAACGCTTCGGCACCCAGCTCGTGCTTTTAATCATAAACAGTATCTTTCGTAAAAGAATTCATGACATAGGCCCGATACGGATGATGCGAATTTCGCTATTGAAACGGCTCGACGTGAAGCCGCGAGGGTTTCGTTTCCCCACTGAAACACTTATAAAATCTTTAGCTCTCAAAGCGAACGTAGTAGAGGTGCCCGTGGTGCTTACCCCGCGGCTTGGGGTTTCAAAAATATCTGGTAACTTTCGTAAAAGCCTTAGAGCGGGCATAGATATGTTTTCGGCCCTTCAGTTTGTATTCTATACCGATACGCTATACTAGCCCTATGTACCAAGCGATCAAAGCGAGGCAAGCGGAGTTGATAACTGCGCTCGTACGAGTTTCTTACGGCTTATTGTGGCTCCAAGGTGCATCATGGAAAATGCTCCCGCGCTTTGGGCTTGACACCAAGGATAATCTCTATTATTGGGTCTCGTTGTCGGTGCAGCATCCCGTGTGGGGGCCGTATACTGCTTTTACTGAGCATGTCATACTTCCACATTTTTTATTCTTTGCGTGGTCTATATTTTTTAGCGAAATTGCTATAGGAATTGCTATGGTGCTTGGTGTAAGAGTCCGTTGGTTTGCGCTGTATGCGCTTTTTATGACACTAAACATTTCACTCACCGTACTCAATACTCCGGGGGAGTGGCCTTGGTCGTATGCGCTTATGGCGATGGTGGGGCTGATGATGTTTGCCTACCCGCAAACTAATTCCGTCTTAACACTCGAGTATTGGGCTCGGCTATGGGTTACAAAAAAGAGCTAGTATTCGGCAGTGGCAGCCTTTTTTTACTGCTGGCTTCTTTTGTGGGCATTGCATTGCTGGGTGACCCGATGAAACATCCTGTTTTGTTTGTTGCCTTCTATAGCGCAAGTTTTCTTTTTTGGGGCATGTGCGTGCATGCAGTAAAAAAAATGGACGAAGAGGCCGTATCTTTTGCTTTGCCTTTTGTGTATGCGACTTCAGCTCTGTGCGCAGTGCTACTTTTATGTACAAAAACAAGCATTTCAACTGATATATATCGCTATGTGTGGGACGGGGGTCTGACTTTCCACCAGATCAATCCATATCTTGTGACGCCAGAACATGTCACCTTGCATGCGCTTCGTGACGGAGGATTGTACCCTCTGCTTGATTGGAAGAGTGAATACACAGTCTACCCACCGCTTAGCCAGCTTCTTTTTATCGGGACTTATTTTTTGTACACAACGCTCGGCATACTAGGGGCAAAAATACTTTTTGCGGGAGGTGCACTAATTGCCTGGTGGTTTTCGTACCGTTTGCTTTCAAAGCGAGTTTTTTTGCTCATGCTTGTCAACCCCTTGTTCCTCTTTGAATCGTTCAACGGCGGCCATCTGGACACCTATGTGGTCGCAGCGCTTCTCGGTACGTGGTATTTTTTTAC
>JAYUDS010000014.1:0-6828 GCA_043739595.1 Candidatus Adlerbacteria bacterium
AAAAAACGACGAACCGTTGTTTGCCAACCCACGCAATGCCGCCGCAGGCTCTATCCGCCAGCTCGACCCGAGGGTGGCTGCCCGGCGCGGGCTCGACACTTTTATATATGACGTAGCTCAAACATCCGAGCCATTACCCGGCACGCAAGCAGAAGAACTTCAGTATGTAAAAGATCTCGGGTTTAAGGTAAACACGCATTTTAACCTGAAAGATTCAATTGAAGGCGTTATTGACTACTGGAAGGTATGGCAAAAAAAGAATAAATCCCAAGGCTATTGGGTAGACGGGGTAGTGGTGAAAGTGAATGACAGGCTTCAACAAGACGCGCTCGGCTATACCGGTAAAGCACCGCGCTTTGCTATTGCGTTTAAGTTTCCAGCAGAGCAAGTGACCACTGTTGTCGAAGATATTGTGCTTCAGGTGGGACGAACTGGGGTCTTAACACCCGTGGCGCATTTGCGGCCGGTCCTTGTTGCGGGCTCCACTGTTTCTCGCGCAACACTCCACAACGAAGATGAAATACGCCGCCTCGATGTGCGTATTGGCGACACGGTAATCCTCCAAAAAGCAGGTGATGTTATACCTGACATTGTGCAAGTGCTTGTGGACCTACGAACCGGAAAAGAGAAAAAATTTAAATGGCCGACCCACGTGGCAGAGTGCGGCGGCGATGGCTCCATCGAGCGCGTTCATGGTCAGGCAGCATGGCGCTGCGTTTCCAAGGATTCGTTCGCTCAACTGCGTCGTAAATTTCGCCATTTCGCGAGTAAAGGCGCACTCAATATCGAAGGCTTAGGCCCCTCGACGGTTGACGCACTACTTGAGGCTAAGCTCGTGCAGCACTACGATGATTTTTTTACGCTAAAAGAAGGAGACGTATTAACGCTCGAAGGCTTTGCCCCAATCTCTGCCAAAAAACTCATTGATGCTATTAAAAAAGTGTCTGAAGGAGTGCCGCTCGCTCGGCTCATCACTGGCCTCTCTATCCCGCAGGTGGGGGAAGAGACAGCTATACTGCTCGCAAGAAAGTACCAGACAATAGACGAAGTTATAAAAGCAAAAGAGGACGACCTGATGAATATAAACGGCATAGGTGGGGTGGTCGCGCGAGAAATAGCAGAGTGGTGTATGCACACAGACAACACAGAGCTCATTAAACGACTCAAAAAAGTTTTAATAATTCAGAATACTGAATATAAAAAAGCCGAAAGCGGCGACTTGCCACTCCAAGGTAAAACGTTTGTGCTTACGGGAACGATGGAAAGCATGTCGCGCGACGAAGCAAAAGAAAAACTCCGCGCGCTCGGAGCCGACGTCTCCTCTTCTGTCTCCAAAAAAACCTTTGCCGTCGTCGCGGGGGCTGAAGCTGGCTCCAAACTCGACAAAGCAGAAGAGCTTGGTGTTCTTATTATGGATGAAAAAAAGTTTCTAGAGCTCTTACAAGTGAACGAGAGCTAGTGTATATTGCTGTAATGATATCAAAGGGGGACATAGAGGGTTTGGCGAAACTGGCGCGGCTTCAATTGAGTACAGAGGAGGCGGAGTCGCTGCAGCATGATGTCTCTACTATTTTGGCATACGTAGGGCAAGTAACTACCGTGACAGGGGACGCGAAAGGCCCAGTTGCGCCTTTGCATCATAACCATATGCGCGAGGATATTGTTCGGTTGGCAGTTGACCAGGTGGCGGGCAAAGAAGAACTGATTCGTGCCCAGTTTCCAACGCGTGAAGGGGACTATAACGTGGTGCGTAAAATAATCCAAAAGGACGAGTAGTGGTTTGATATATCAAACCACTAGCTATTACCGTAGTAACAAATATGGAAAAATTTTTACATCAACTCACGATTGCCGAAGCAACGAAGAAATTGGCAGCGAAAGAAATCACTTCGCTTGAATTGACGCGTGCGTGCTTGGCACAAATCGAAAAGAGGAATCCATCGCTTAATGCATACTTGGAAGTGTTCAAGGATGCCGAGGAGCAGGCAAAGGCTTCAGACGAACGGCGCGCGCAAAATGAAAAAGAGAACAAAAAAAGTAGCATGTTGCTCGGCATACCGCTTGCCATCAAAGATAATATTTTAATTGAGGGAAGGATTGCGAGCGCTGCATCGAAGATGCTTGAGAATTACCGGGCGACGTATGACGCAACGGTTATCAAGAAGCTTAAGGTCGAAGGTGCCGTGTTCCTTGGTCGTGCAAATATGGACGAGTTTGCAATGGGCGGCTCGACCGAAAACTCGGCCTTTGGCCCGACTAAAAACCCGGTCGACGAAACGCGCGTGCCAGGAGGTTCTTCCGGCGGCTCAGCTGCCGCAGTTGCAGGGCATTTGGCTTTGGGGGCGCTGGGCACTGACACCGGAGGCTCTATCAGGGAACCAGCGAGCTTCTGTGGGCTCGTGGGGCTTAAGCCTACCTACGGTGGTGTCTCGCGCTTTGGCGGCATTGCTCTGGGCAGCAGTCTCGACCAAATTGGACCGCTCGCCAAAATAGTAGAAGATGCTGAAATTCTTTTTACTGCTATCCGAGGAGTTGACCCGCTGGACAGCACGTCACTCGGTGATGGGGAATATGCAATGAGACCTCAAACAAAACGCATAGGCGTGCCACGTCACTTACTTATTGAAGGAGTGGAACCTGATGTTCTGGAGAACTTCGAAGCGTCACTCGAAACACTGAAAGCAAAGGGCTATGAAATAGTTGATGTAGAAATTCCTTCCGCTGCACTCGCGCTCGCTATTTACTACATCATTATGCCAGCGGAAGCGTCGACTAACCTCGCTCGCTATGACTCTATTCGCTACGGCCACTCACAAAAAGGGGAGAATCTGTATGAAGACTATGCGCAGTCCAGAGCCGGTGGTTTTGGGGCTGAGGTTCGGCGCCGTATTATCCTCGGGACCTATGTGCTTTCCTCTGGGTACTACGACGCCTACTATGGCAAGGCGGGTCTAGCGCGTCAAAAATTAACTAAGGAAGTTATGCTGGCGCTAAAAAACACAGATGCTATTGCTACTCCAACCACACCTTGCCCTGCGACCAAGCTGGGTGAGAAGTCCGACCCTTTGTCGATGTACCTTATGGATATATTCACGGTGACCGCAAACCTCACGGGCAACCCTGCAATTTCTATTCCCATGGGTACTGTTACTCGAGAAGGAAAGGCGCTGCCTGTTGGTATCCAGTTCACCGCTCTGCATGGTGCTGAGCAAACACTTTTTGATATAGGTAAAAATTTGTAAACGTAGGGTAAAATAGAAAGGCATGTACCCGAGTTTGAATGTTGAATACATTTTGTACCGCATCTATGAGATGCTTACGTCACTCCCGGTGAGCCCATCGGGGGTCCCAGGTTTTTTGTTACTTGTAATAGAAACGGTTGCCATTCTCGGCACTATGGCTGCCATTGTTCTGATCATCATGACTGTGTATGTCCGCATCCGGCTCGTCCAAGTTGAACACCATGGTTTTCATGTTCGGGAAGAAGCCGAACATGCGCAGCACCACCAGGAAGCACAAGTTGCAAAAAATCCTCGCTGGGAAATGATACAAGGCTTAGCCTCTTCTCCAAACGATAGCGACTGGCGGCGGGCTATTCTTGAGGCAGACATAATGCTCGCGGCACTTTTAACCGAGCGAGGTTACGCGGGGGACACACTGGGGGAGCAGTTGAAGGGTGCAAACCCACAGCAATTCACTACTATTAACCTTGCGTGGGAAGCTCATCGTATGCGCAACGCAATAGCCCACTTAGGGGAAGCGTTTCCGTTGACTGCGCGCGATGTGAACAACACCATCAACCAGTACCAGCGCGTATTTGAAGAATTCGACTATATCTGATACAGTGGTACTACTACTGAGTGTGTAACTCATTGAGAATAGCGGGGTGGAGGAGTAGTACCTCACAAGGCTCATAACCTTGGGACCCGGGTGCAAATCCCGGCCCCGCAACAAGTACATGGAATCTCCTTTTTCTATCGAGGAATCTATTCGTTTCGGCTGGCTGAAGCTGCGCGCCCATAACTCGCTCATATTTAAGGTCACGCTAACCGTGTTACTTGTACAAATAGGCGGCACTGCGGCTGTTAAAATGTTGGAGCATTCTCCATTTGTTGGTGCAGCTCATTTGCTTCTATTTATCATAGAAGCGTTTGTTGGTGTTGGAGCAACCGTGATCTCTCTGAAGCTCGTTAGGGGCGCAGCAGCGCAGTACCATGACCTTGTCCCGCCGGGGAAGCTCGTGTGGCGCTGCCTGCTTTCGGGCTTTTGTTCAGGTGCGGTCATTCTATTGCCGATGCTTCTTGCTGCAGGTTTTTTTGGGGTAGTGTTAGTTTCGCTCGGCGTTACCCATATTGGGTGGGTGCATGGCCGCGACCTCCTCTACTGGCTGCCATTATTTGTAGCGTTAGCTGGTGTCGCCGCCGCAGCGCTTAGCTTTGTAGTCTATTTCGCATTACGTCTTTCTATGGTTCGCTATGCCATTTTAGATGGGGCACATGTCGTGGAGAGTTTGGAAAAAAGCTCTCGCATTACCCGGGGAGTAAAAGGCAAACTATTACTTTTTGTAGGGGTACTCGTTTGTCTTAATATACTAGGCCTGCTCGCGTTTATAGTCGGACTCCTTGTGACTATACCCGTGTCTGCGTTGGCGTTTGCCCACGTTTACACTATATTGAACGGACGCATTGAGCCTCCCGTTCAAAAGTGATAGGGTAGGGCGTACGCCTGGGGTTCGTCTAGACCCTGTGCACTGTTCAGGTGTGGTTCAAAATATGTCGGCGTAGCTCAGGTAGTTAGAGCATGGGACTCATAAACCCAAGGTCGAAGGTGCAAGTCCTTCCGCCGACACAAAAAACGAAGTTTTTTGTGTGCGAGCAAGGTGCCTGCGCACCTTGCGTGAAGGACTTGCAAGCCGGACCCCTGTCGCTCTGCGACAGGGGAGGCAGGGCCGGGCAAATTTTGGCCGCAAAAATTATGCCGGCCAAGTCTTCTGGCGGGCTAGTCTTTTCTTGAAAATTCCCCCTTTCTGGGTTATTGTGACCGTCTGCAGGAGTAGCTCAACTGGTTAGAGCGCCGCCCTGTCACGGCGGAGGTTGCGGGTTCAAGTCCCGTCTCTTGCGCAGCAAGCAAAAAAGTCCCGTCGGGGACTTTTTTCCTACTTGCTTTTGCAAGTAGGACGGGACTTGAACCGCGGGCCGCAGGGCCCGAAGAGAGCCCGAAGGTTTCTAGTCGCAGCAGCGACTAGAGGCAAGTCCCTCGACAAGTGGTTAATGCCACTTGCCCAGGGACTTGAAGGGAATTTTGATGTGTCGCCTCTACTTTGGTCCTGTAAAAAATCCCAATCTGAACATAATTGGAGGTTCGAGATAATGCTACAGTTAAAATGTTATGGCTAAGTTTGATATAAAAATATGATCGAGTTGTGTATCCCAACCTACAACGAGTCGGCAGTCATTGCAGAATCCGTACACACAGTGCAAGAAGCACTGAAACAAACATCCCTTGAATGGAGAATTCTGGTGGCGGATAACGGCTCTACAGATAATACGGTTGAAGTTATAGAAGCCCTACGTGTGCCAGGAGTACAAGTAATTTCCATTAAAGAGCGCGGCAAAGGTGCTGCGCTCATAGCTGCGGCTCAGACTTCCAAGGCAGATATTTTTGGATTTATAGATGCGGATCTTTCTGCTGATCCAGCACAGATAGAAGAATTTGTCCGCCACATAACCGACAGCAACATAGATATTGTCATAGGATCACGCCTGCTCGATAAGCGACTCGTACAAAGAGGCTCCCTCCGTTCGTTGTCATCGCAGCTGTTTAATATGTTGCGCCGCTCAATGCTCGGTATCAAGGTTGTAGATAGTCAGTGCGGTTTTAAAGTCATGAATGTGCACGGGCGGAAACTACTTGCACAATGTACCGAAAAAGGTTGGTTTATAGACTTGGAATTCTTGTATCGAGCAGAAAGGGAAGGGCTCACCATACTAGAACTCCCTATACACTGGAGTGAGAACCGCTTGTCGGGCCACACAAGTAAGCTGCGTATTGTGGCCGATGGGTTTGGAGCCTTGCGTGCAATGTGGCGAATTCGCTCCACTGTTAAGTAAATAATTTTTATGGAACAAAAAGCCTATAAACTTTTGCACGATGCCGAAGGGTCGTGGTGGTACCGCGGTCGCACGACGGTTGTTAGAGGTATCCTCGGCCATATAAAAAGGGACAGTATGAACATGCTTGATTTCGGGGCAGGCTTTGGAGGTATGTATGAAGTGCTTGCCGAGCACGGCACAGTTTTTGCCTATGAGCCCGATACACACGCAAGGGTGACCGCACAGCGCAAGGGTTACAAGGTGGTCTTCGATGATGCCGGACAAGCATTCAGTCAGAAGTATGATCTTATAGGAATTTTCGATGTGTTGGAACATATACATGACGACCTGGAATGTTTGGAGAACATGCAGACTGCTTTGACAAAAACAGGGAGTCTGGTTATCACGGTGCCGGCGATGCCTTTTTTGTGGAGTACACACGATGTTTCGCACCATCATTTTAGACGCTATACTCGCACGACATTGAGAAGGGTGCTCGAAGAGGCAGGGTATGCAATCGAATTCATAAGTTACTGGAATATGTTTTTGTTTACTCCAACTGCTTTGGCCCGGCTACTCGGGCACTCAGGTGAAAGTTCTATACGCTTGTCGCGTGCGATCGACACTATGTTCTATATGGTAATCTTTATAGAAGTTTTCTTAATGCGTTTTTTCCCACTGCCGTTCGGTGTTAGCTTAGTGGCGGTTGCTCGTAAGAAGACATAAGGTTCATTTC
>JAYUDS010000015.1:0-2580 GCA_043739595.1 Candidatus Adlerbacteria bacterium
GCGCAGGCACTGTGCTCGAGAGCATTCATTCACTTCGTTCATATCATGCTCTCGGCAGGAATCGAACCCACATCAACCCCTTAGGACGGGGCTGTTCTATCCATTGAACTACGAGAGCCTGGCACGCTACGGCACCGTTTTGACAGTATGGGACAGAAATAGAAATTCCGCCACAATTTTATTTTCAAAACATACAAAAATAAAAGGCCCCGTTTTTACAAGGCCTTTTATTTTTAGGTCTGATTTAGAGACTAGACTGCAATCCCAAACTTTTCGGCAACTTTTTCGCGGTCAAACCCGACTAGGACGGCACCGTCAACAACGATGACTGGTACGCCGAGTTGCCCCGTCATAGAAATCATCTCATTTCGCTTGTCAGCGTCAACGGAAACGTCGTAGTTGGTAAATTGTATCTTATTTTCAGCAAAAAATTCCTTTGCCATCTGGCAAAAGTGGCAAGTAGGGGTAGAGTAAATTGTTACGTGTTTATCCATAATGCGTGATTTATTGTTAGTGACATATAGTATAGCACAGAAAACTGTCTGCAAGACATTTGCGCTTTACATTGTACAGCACTTACCAAACGACAAGTGCCCGAAACATGTGTTGCCACCAGCTTTCTTTTGCAGCCGCGGTCGTCGTGGGCACTTTTTGGTCACGGACAATATCAATTTCCCCTTCACCTGGTTTTGCGACCCCAAAACGTTCTCGAATTTGGGTCTCTACCCCTCGCTTAGACGAAAGCTGTCCCAATGTATTGTTCACCCCTTGCTGTTGAGCTTGAAGTGCCGCCAGCTGTGCTTCGGCTTCTTCTTGACCTTGAGACGCGGCGGCCATTTTGCCATACATCCCCCATGCGGAACGCATGAGAAAGCCGGTGACCACAAAAAGGAGGAAAACCCCAGCACCTTTAAGTACAAAACGAAAAAGTTCTTCCTGTGGTCCTCGCCTTTTCTTGAACTCTCTCATTATGTTAGTATACGAATTATGTACGGAAAAAACAGGCAGCGCTACATGCGCATCTTTTCTTGGTTTTTAGCGGTAGTCGTTATAGCAGGAATGATGGCAACCTATTTCTCGCTTTTAATCTGACCTCTTATCGTCTTTGGCGATAAGACACACTCAGTATCTACAGGGTTTTTTGCGTGCGCAAAACCAACCAACTCGCGGCCAGAGATTAGTCTGACTTAACCATTTTGAGGAACACGTCTTCAGGAATATTGACTCGCCCTCTTTCTTTCATACGCGCTTTACCCTTCTTCTGTTTATCCCTCAGCTTCATTTTGCGGGTAATATCGCCGCCATACATATGCTGAGTGACGTCTTTACTCATGGCCGAAAGTGACCGGGAAGCCATGATACGGCCTAAAGCCTGTGCTTGGATTTTCGTGACAAATTGCTGTCGGGGCAAAATACCATACAGTTTTTCAACTGCAGACTCAGCTTCCTCCTGTGCCCGATGCTTCGCAATGATCCGCGAAAATGCAGGGACCAATTCTTCTGCAACAAGCAAGTCCAAACGTGACACATCCGCCAAACGGAGCTCTTGGAGTTGGTAGGACACAGAGGCGTAACCAGAGGAAATACTTTTCAGCTTATCAAAAAAGTTGCGCATAAGCTCGCGCAAAGGCATTACTACTTTGGCAATAACTCGGCCCTCAGAAAATGTTTCGGTGGAGTCGACTGCCGCTTCGTGTTCGTACAAAAGAGGCATAAGCGCACCCAGATATTCAGACGGAAGTACAATTTGTGCAGCGACATAAGGCTCCCAGACCTGTGCAATGTCGCCAAATTCGGGAAATTGGGCCGGCGAGTACACAGTCTTTCGTTTGCCATTTTTCATTTCGACCTCGTAGGTAATGGTAGGCGTCGTAATAACAAGCGTTAAATCAAATTCTCGGCGTAAACGCTCGGTCACAATTTCTAAGTGAAGCATGCCCAAAAAACCACAGCGATACCCCCGCCCAAGACTACCCGATGATTCCTCTTCAAATGACAAAGACGAGTCAGACAGCCGAAGTCTTGAAAGCGCCTGCCGGAGTCCCACAAACTCGTCTTGGCTTTCTGGGTAGACACTTGCCCACACAACGGGTCTCGGTTCAGCGTAGCCGGGCAGCTGGGGTGTAGATGAGGCGTGAGCGCGCACCGTGTCGCCCACACGAGCTAGACCCGGTTCTTTGATACCAGTCACTATATAGCCAATAGAACCCGCAGATAAGCCCTCAGGAAGCGGTGTGGGCGTTGGCGCAAAGGAGCCCACCTCAAGTGCGTTGAATTTACGACCCGTAGCCGCAAACTCAAGAGTGTCACCTTTTTTAACCGAGCCTTCAAACATACGAACGTAGACAATTACACCCTGGTGGTCGGAATATTGAAAGTCAAATATCAAAGCTCTTGGATGTTTCGAAGAAACTTGCCCCGAAAAAGTCCTCGGGTCTCCCTCGGCAGTCTTTGGACCGCCTTCGGGCCAGACTATTTTCTCCCCAAGTTTATCCTCCACCCCAACTGGTGGTGGCACTCTCTCGATGACGGCTTTAAGGAGCTCTTCCACCCCTTGCCCAGTTCTTCCTGAGCACAACA
>JAYUDS010000016.1:0-15566 GCA_043739595.1 Candidatus Adlerbacteria bacterium
CACCGATGACCTCCTCAAAATCGGTAAAGTGGTTCGCGGCTGGCTTATCGACTTTATGGTATCAGCTCCTATGGTCAAAATGGTAGTGCAAGGGGTGCATGCCGTGGACATGGTCCGTAAAATTGTTGGTCCAACCATGCCGTACTTAGCAGAAATGGGCACTATTCGCGGCGACTACTCTGCAGACTCGGCTATCAGTGCTAACGTTGAAAAGCGCGCTGTCTACAACCTTGTCCATGCATCGGAAACTCCTGAAGAGGCAAAACATGAAATTCAGCACTGGTTCGGGAAACAAACAATCTTTAAATACAAGCGTTTCGGTATCGACGAGTAAACAGCTCGATATGCTACAATGTTTCCGGACTGCGGAAGCAAATGTCCTTAAGTGTTAAAAACGGGAGTTCGGAGTTGGACAGCACCATGGTGTGGTCCACAGAACACCCACCTGGAATACCTCCAGACACTTGCTCCCGCGGTCCAACAAAACATCCCATACCGTCTCTGCGGGATGGGATTTTTTGTGCGACAATAACTCAATGGCAAAACAATCTACAGTCAGATTCTATGGAGGGGCGGGTTCAGTTACCGGCTCAAATTTTATGCTCGATACAGGTGCGAAAAAGTTTCTCGTCGATTGTGGACTCTTTCAGGGCGAGCATGCAACCGAACTCGGCAATTGGGAGCCGTTTTCGTATGCACCTAGAGAAGTGTCGGTCCTTATAAACACCCATGTGCATATTGACCACATCGGGCGCATACCAAAGCTTGTGCGGGATGGCTACACAGGGCCTATTCTTTCGACGGTTGCCAGTAAAGCTTTGGCTGAACCGCTTCTGTTGGATGCACTTGAGCTCAACAAACATGAGGCGGAGAAATTAGGCAAAGAGCCACTCTATGAAGAAAAAGATATAGTACAAGCTATGAAACAGTGGGAAGGGGTAGGCTACCATGAGCCACGCGACATGGGAGACGGTGTGACGCTCGAACTTTTTAATTCTGGGCACATTTTGGGTTCTGCTATGGCAAAATTTTCCCGCGCAGGACGCTCGATGATTTTTAGCGGAGATTTAGGCGGTGGCAACTCACCGCTCCTGCCTTTAGCTGAGCACCCCCAAGGTGCACAGTATCTGCTTATCGAAAGCGTGTATGGAGACAAAAAGCGTCCAGATGACTCAAACCGCCGCCAGTTGCTTGCAAACATCATTAAAGAAACCTCTTCTCGAGGTGGAACGTTGCTTATCCCAGCATTTTCAACTGAACGCACTCAAGACTTATTGTTTGAAATCCGCGGGCTAATGCTCGAAAAAGAAATTCCCAGCGTCCCGGTGTACATCGATTCGCCCCTAGCAGAAAAAATCACTGCCGGGTATATAGCGCACCCCGATTATTTTAATGTAGATATTCAGCAGAGAATCAGCGCAGGGGAACACATTTTTTCGTTTCCTGAGCTGCATTTTATTGAAAATACCCACGAGTCCCAGGCGCTTAATGACAAGCCGCAGGCAAAAATACTTATTGCCGGGTCCGGTATGAGTAATGGCGGAAGAGTTATATCCCACGAGCAGATACTACTCCAAGACCCGCAATCAACACTTCTTATAGTCGGGTTCCAGGCTGCAGGGTCGCTTGGTAGGCGATTGGTTGAAGGAGCAAAAAAGGTTACTATCCGTGGCACAAGTGTGCCTGTCCGTTGCCACATCGAAACCATGTATGGCTATTCGGCTCATATGGACGGTGAGCAACTGGTTGATTTTGTTGGCGCCGTGGGTGGTTCGTTGCAAGAGGTGTTCGTTGCAATGGGGGAGCCGGCATCTGCCGGGTTTTTAGCACAGCGCATCCGCGATTATTTGAGTATCAAGGCCACGGCACCTGAAGTGGGAGACTCGGTTGTCATAGATTTGTAATGGTACAATACAAGAAATGTCTGTAACAAAGGGAAATTTGCAGATCAAGATTGGCATTTCAGGTGCCGCCGAAACTGGGCATTGCGGTATTGATGCTTATGACAAAGCATTAGAACTCGGACGCGAAGTGGCCCGACAAGGTGCAGTACTTATAACGGGCGCAACCACTGGCTTTCCGTTGTGGACGGCCATGGGTGCCAAAACTGAAAATGGAACCGTTATTGGGCTGTCGCCCGCCAGCTCGGAAAAGGAACATGTTGAAGCTTATAATTTACCTCTGGAATACCACGACCTTATCATTTACACAGGGTTCGGGTACCCGGGGCGTGACCTCATTTTTACCCGTTCATGCGACTCGATGTTGTTTGGCTGTGGACGCATAGGAACGCTTCACGAATTTACTATTGCGTTCGAAGATAAAAAACCTATTGGCGTGTACGAAGGCGACTGGGAGTCAGACGAAGTTATACGAAATATCTTAGCTCACGGTCACCGACCTAATGAGCACATAGTGTTTGACGCAAACCCAAAGGCTCTTGTTGAACGGATGATATCTATGACACACCAAGACCGGTTGAATCGCGCGCTGGTGCATCTAGAACCCATACTTGGGTAGCTGTATACATTTTTGTGATATGTACTTCTCCTGAACGTGACTATTAAACGTGGTACGGGAGGCGAGACCCCAAAAAGCGTTCATAAAAAAAGGCCGAGGAATTCCTCGGCCTTTTTTTATGGGTATATTTAGGAAACTTTTTGTATTACTCGAACAAATGTTTCAGGAGATTTCTCTGCAAGAAGAGCAAGCATTTTGCGGTTTAACGTGATATTGCTTTTTTTAAGGGCGTCAATGAGACGACTGTACGAAAGGGGTTTGCCGGTGACGGCAACTGTAGACCCTGCGGTATCGAGCCCTGCGTTTATGCGCACGTTCCATAGTTTGCGGAAGTCATTCTTTTTGTCGCGGCGGTGGGCAAAGGAATATTTACCCGCATGAAATATCGCTTCTTTTGCAGCTCGCTCTTTTTTAGAGCGGGCAAAACGATACCCTTTGACCATTTTCAGGACATTGCGTCGTCGTTTCAGTGATGTAACGCCCCCTTTAACTCGTGACATATTAGTTTTTTGACTTTGAAGCCGTTTTTATAAAACGCTGTGATTCCTTTTTAGACATCACGAAGGGCTGCATGCGGTTGCCATCCATCTGAGTTGAACGGCCTTCTTTTGCATTAAAATGATTTTGTCCTGGCTTACGCGAAATCACTTTGCCATTTCGGGTAATTTTAAGGCGTTTAGTAAATGATTTGTTGGTTTTCATGTGTGATTCTGCAGAATCATGTCGCGTCAGTGTCGATTGAGACGCGATGCTGTAATCTGCTTATTAGTTCTCCTACTCTTCTGTTTCTTCTTTCGGTCGGACCTCCTTTGCTTTCGCGCTTTTCTCTATAACAGTTGAGAGTCCTTTGGGGCTTTTGGCAATAGGGTCAGCCATTTTGTACTCAGCAGGGATCATTTTAAGGAATCGCTCTAAACGCTCCTTCAAGAACCCAAACTCCATATACTTATACCGGCCCCACAAAAACAGGTCTACCTTCACCCGATGACCCTCAAGAAGCCACTCGGCTGCTCTCCTTGCCTTCAGGTTCATGTCGTTCTCGCCTGTGCCAATTTTGACCTGAACGCTCTTCGTCTCGGTCGTATGTGATTTGGCCTTTATTTCTCGGCGTTTTTTCTCCTGCTCGTATTGGAATTTACCATATTCCATGATTTTTGCAACCGGTGGTATAGCGTTTGGTGAGATCTCAATAAGGTCGAGTCCTGCCTCCTCAGCCCGGCGGAGCGCCTCTCCCACAGCTAAAACCCCGAAGTTCTCTCCTTCGGGCCCGATAACACGAACTTCTGCGGAGCGGATTTGTTTGTTGATTCGAGTGTCCAAAGCTATATGGGCCCAAGTATAGCGCATGTATGCTCCGGAGGAAAGGAGTGTCGAATGTTTTGCAGTTATAGTGTGTACATGCTTAATCGGAATCTACCTATAGCCGTATTCCTGCTTATCACCTATGTGGTGGTATTTTCCTATACAACTGTAGGCTCGGGCTTGGTCCAAACGCTATTTGGTAAGTATGTGATCCAGGCGTACCCCCTACGAACTGCTTTAGGCTCGCTCGCGACCACCACCACTTCAAGTGGGAAGGTTCCGCGTACTGCACCCCGAAATTTAGAGGAAAACTCGTATGTGGTCCAAAGGGTTGTAGACGGCGACACAATAGTGCTTGCAATGCACGGTAGAGATCAAAAAATTCGCATTATCGGTCTAGATACACCAGAAGTGGTTGCACCGCATAAACCAGTGCAGTGCTATGGACCAGAAGCGACAGTAGAAGCGCAAAAAGTTTTAAACGGTCAAACAATCATTCTTACCACTGACCCTTCTCAAGGAGAATATGACGTCTATCATCGAATTCTAGGGTATGTTTTTTTGGCAGACGGCACCAATTATGAAGAGTATATGTTAGAAAATGGTTTTGGACGAGAATATACGTATCGTACACCTTACCAATATCAAAAACAGTTTAGAGCGGCACAAACACGGGCAAAAAACTCAAAAAAAGGGCTGTGGAAAGTGTGTGTTCAATAATGGCTTTGGAAATATTCGCTCCCCCTGATTCTCAGGGGGAGCGCTTTAAGAATGAGGTGTTTTCTGTCGTGTGATACTAAAATTCCATTGTTCAATATACTAAATGTTTGTCATACTGTACGCGTAACCTATTACTAACCTTCTTCAATAATCTAATCAATCATGCCGTCATTACTAAAGACCAGAACACCCGGTGTGCGTGCATACATGTTTGTCGGCGTAGCGCTCACGGCTCTCACCCTCTCATCCCTGTGGTGGGGATTTTTTAACAATCAACTTGCACATGCAGCTGCAGACACTTTGACGCTAAATATGTCTGAGGACGCATATAATGGAAATGCGCAGTTTACAGTAGCGTTGGACGGTACAACACTTGCAACTGGTCAGGCAGTGAGCGCATTACACTCGACAGGTGCAATACAAACATTTACGTACTCCGGTACTTGGGGGCCAGGCCCTCATACAGTCTCGATTTCTTTTACAAACGATGCGTGGGGCGGCACGAGCACAACTGACCGCAATCTCTATGTTAATTCTTTAGCATATGACGATAAAGCATACCCTACAGCGACCGCAAGCCTATTATCAAACGGCACCGTATACTTTAGCGTTAGTTCATCTCAAGGTGTGTCGCTTGCAGTAAATTCTAAAATCACTACCAATACAAGTACAAAAGTATACAAGTCGGCATCACTAAGTGCGGGTGTAGCGGCAACAGAGCCTACAGGAACCCTTGGCACTATTGTCGGAGGACCAAGTATGAGTGGCACGACTACATTTTGGCAGGTTAAGTTCAGCAACGTCACGGGGTGGGTTGTCCAGAGCGCCATACTTCCTACCGCTCCGGCCGTAACCGTTACGACAAACCCAACATCTGTTGGCCCGAGTGGCACCTCGACCATTACGTGGGGTAGCACAGGTGCAACGTCGTGCTTAGGCACCAATTTTTCCACAAATAACACCATATCAGGCTCGGTCTCCGTGGCTCCATTGCAAACCACGACGTACACGGTGACTTGCGCTGGCACCACGGGAAGCACCACGGCGTCGGCCGTAGTCACGGTTACGCCAGCACCTACCGCAACCCTGAGTGCTACCCCAACAACTATAACAGCGGGCACTTCCTCGGTTCTTTCGTGGAGCAGTACGAATGCCACTTCGTGCACGGGGACTGCCTTTTCGCCAGGGGGAACCTCGGGCAGTGTAAAAGTAAGTCCAACTCAAACAACGCAATATGCAATTTCTTGTGTAGGGATTGGGGGAACCGCGGTGTCCTCAGCGACAGTAACCGTGGTGCCAGCGCCTTCAGCGACTATTTCAGCCAATCCTCTTCTTCTTGCGATAGGCAGTTCCACTACAGTCACCTGGGGGAGTGCCAATGCTAATTCTTGTACTGGCAGTAACTTTTCAACAGGAGAAGCTGTGTCCGGGACCGCAACGACCACCCCAACACAAACTATTACATACTCAGTTTCTTGCCTAAATTCTATGGGTTCAAGTGCTACTGCTTCGGTGAATGTCCAGGTTGCACAGCCTGCCTCTACAAGCGTTGCACTTTCTGCACAACCAATGGTAGTGAATATTGGCAGCTCAACTACACTTACCTGGTCAAGTATGAACGCGACCATGTGTTCCTCGAATAATTTTTCGGTCAACGGTACTTCGGGCAGTAGTGTAGTGACCCCAACGAAAACTACTTTATATAGCCTGGTGTGCTCAGGTGCCGCAGGCTCAGTGGTAGCCTCTACAACGGTAACCGTGCAAACCCTTACAAAGACGGGTATGTGCGCCACTCCACTAAATAATGGTGGATGTCTCATCCCTTCGGGGTATCTGAGTACTCAGGGTAGTCAAATTATAGACAGTAATGGTAACGCGGTGCGGCTCGCCTCCGTGAGCGGCAACTTTATTGGAAGCGGTTTTAGCGCTCTTGCACCGAACAACGGATACTACGACGCTGTGCCTGCTATACGGGCGGCGGGTTTTAACACCGTTCGCTTCTCATGGAAGAATTCGTCTCTTGCTACAGATCTTGTTGAGATGGACAAACTCGTCTCTGCCGCGGCAACGAGCGGTCTCAAGGTAATATTCGATAATCATACTAATGAAGGTGGGCCTGGTGTCGATAAGACATGGACCTGTGATGCGCAACAAGCAAACGGCTTGTGGTATGACGTGGGGGGAGTCTCAAATGGAACCGACGGATGCGGTATAACTGGTACCGTTACAGACAGCAAATTCGTGCAGGATTGGGTAACTGTTGCAAATTACTTCAAAAATAACACTACGGTTGTGGGCTACGACTTGCGCAACGAACCTTTGGCATATAGCGGCATGTCTACTTGGGAAGCGAGCAGCACGAATCCTAATCAAAACATCCGCTATATGTATGAACGTGTCGGAAACTCAATTTTAGCAATTGACTCAGGCAAGCTGATCATTGCTGAGGGTCCGCAAAATTACAGCCGCTCGTTCGCCGATGCAACGAGCCCTGCACCCCAGGGCGACGTAAGTCTTGCAGGTGCACTACCTGTTGTACTCAGTGTGCCGAATAAGATTGTCTATTCAGTCCATGATTACCCGTCTACAATTTCCGGTTTTACTCCCGACAGTGGGCCGACTCGTACTCAAATGATGAATAAAGAGTGGGGGTATTTGGTTATACAAAACGTTGCGCCAGTATGGATAGGCGAGCTTGGAGGGTCGTTTGATGGAACGGCCGACAGCGCAGGTGTAGGTCTTGCCACCGAGCAGTCTTGGGCCACTATGATAACCGACTACTTGAATGGAAAAGTGGCAGGCGGCCCAACATTTTCAGCAAATCAACAACCTATCGGCACTGATTGGTGGTCGTGGGGCAACCTTAATGGTTGGTCTCCTGACGGCACGCTCAATGATGACGGCACACTGAGAGCGGGCCAAAAGTCCGTGTGGTCAAAACTTGTTGCGTATACCTCTGCCACATCAACCCCAGCCCCAGCCCCAACACCCACTCCCACTCCTGTTCCGACCGCAAGCCTTACGGCCAACCCTGTAACTATTGTTTCCGGGAATTCATCAACCCTTACATGGGGTTCGACCAACGCTGTATCATGCTCCGGTACAAATATGCTTACCGGTAACGCTGTATCTGGTTCGCTGGCTGTTTCACCTACAGCAACAACCACCTATTCAGTCACGTGTACAAACAGTAGTGGAACTTCCTCTGTTTCAGCCACTGTTGGGGTGACTCCAACACCAACTCCTACTCCTACTCCAACTCCAACACCAACTCCAACACCAACTCCAACGCAAGTAGTGCTTACCCCAACAAGTGGGGGTTCAATAACTGACTCAAACGGCGGTATATGGACGCTTACCTCGAGCGGTAACGTAATGAAAAACGGTGCTGCAGTCGCAGGAGGTGGAGGAACGTCCTCTCTAACCTATGTTGGCTCCACACATACTATTTGGGCTCAAGACGCTGTCTCGAAAGGGTGGTATTCATGGGACGGCGCAAACTGGATAGGTCCCGCTGCGACTAGTCCTGTGGGACAGATGTAAACACCGGAAGAATTCTTAAAACAAAAGTAATAAACGCCCTTTAAAGGGGCGTTTATTACTTTTTACAAATAGTTGTAAGTACGTTTTTCGTACTCTTCGAGGGGGAGTTCGTGGATGATATCCTTGCAACTGTCGAAGGTGTTATACGGCAGAGTGAGAAGGAGGTCGTACATGTCGCATCCAATGGATTTAATTTTTGCATGAAGTAGGATGTCATTTTTTTCGACAGGGTACTGCATGTCATCCAAAATACGATAGATAAAGCGAGTGTCCATAATTGATTAAAGTGTACCTATTGTGTGGTGATGTGGAGGTGAACGAGCGCTGCAGTAAAAACCCCTCGCAAGTGGCGAGGGGTTAGGGTAGATTCAGAGCACGATGTCTTTTTGGAGGAAAGAAAGACTGATAGTTCTCTTGCCTCTTTTTGTCTTTCGTAGCTCCGCTAGCTCACCAAGCCGCTCCAACCGAGTGGGTTTCGCAAGAATAAGTTCTTGAGCTTCCTTTCCTGCGTCCGTGCGAGGAGACAGTTCAGAAACTCGGAGCCTTGTCAGCGTCCGTTTAAGAATGCCTGCGTAGTCTCGAGGCCCGAATACGCCTGCCCACTGGGCAATATAGGAGAGGTCTTCGTATCCGGGCATAGCTACTCCCGGCATTGAAAAGTCATTCGCTACTTCCCAAAAAGCGACAAGCGCTGCATCAGTGTCTAAAGAAAGAATATGACCGAGTAGGCTACTGTACACGGTCGCGTGTCGCCACTCTTCTCCGGGAATATGCGACAAAATTGCAGTGCACTCTGGAGCGTATCGCTTGAGCCGTTGTGCTTCATTGCCGTGAGAAATCTGCGTTGCTTGCTCCTGGAGCGTTGTGTAGGAAATCAACTTGTACGGGTTTTGCTGCCAGTCGGGCCGAAAGCCTGAAAGCAGGTACTGATACTGCAAGCTCTCCACTGCTTCGATGTCCACGAATTGGACGCATCGAAGAAGGTCGTGGAGCAGCCCGTCGTGTCTATCTTCTTCAGCGGTCCATAAGTCGGTCCATCTCCTCCAATGGCTCTCTTCACCGAGATGCGTTGCTAGCAGTCGATGGAAGTGAGGGAGCCCGGCTTCGGTAAGCCCGTTAAGCACAAACACTGCGCGCAAGTCGAGCGGAATAGTGGCGGCTTCTTGCCGCAAAAGCGCGAACCTTTCAGGTTCGGACTCATCTCCATTTGGCACAAGCACGGTTCTTGGCATCCAAAAATTTTTGCGGGTGGCAAGATGTGTGATGATAAGTCCTTCAACCTGAGGTTCCAATGCATGCAGTACCGCTGCCTGATGATCGTTCATGGGTCTGTACTCTCCGTATGTTAGAGGAACGTCTGCGCTCGATACTACCATTGCATACCAAAAACGAAAGGTACCCACATTTTGTCCAAGGTCCCGTCTTCACACAAAACACTGATTGTTAGTATATGCTTAAGTAACTTAACTATCTGACATAGAAGGTCGATCTTTGTTGGGGGATAAGAATGAACAGGGATATGCAGAAAAATGTACCGATATGACTACATTGTTTGGTAAAATAGCCTCCGCGGCCAAAAATCGTACTACATACCGTATGGGGCTCCTCCAAGCGCGTGCATATCGTGTGCTTAAACAAGAAACAGCAGACATTTTAAAACCGCTGGGTGTTACCACTATCGAGTGGGCATTCCTCGGTCTCTTGTATGACAAACGCGCTCTGCGTATGAAAGATGCCGCGCATGAGCTTGGGGTAGAAGCACCGTTTGTCACCGCGATGATAACTCGACTCATGGACCAAGGGTGGGTAGAGGAATGTCGCGATGAAGATGATAGTCGGGTCAAGCTTCTTTCCTTGTCGCCAAAAGGCAGGGAGTTTGTACCCAAAACTGAAGCACTTGTGCGTAGCCATATCCGGCATTTGGTCGACGGAGTACATCCACGTGACCTGGTTGGATATCTCGCAGTTCTCGAAACCATAATTAAAAACGCCCACTAACGTTATAAGTCTCTTACACGTATTATGTATAAAACAGCTATTAGTTCTCTCGTGGTACCCGTACTCATGTTTGGTTCGTTTGCTGGCGTTGCTTTCGCAGCAAGCGCTTCTGCCCCTATGATTTCAAGTAATCTTATGGTTGGTTCATCTGGCTCAGAAGTGGTTGCTCTGCAAACCTATCTGGAGGCAAATGACTTGCTCGTTCTTCCAGAAGGAGTGCAGATGGGTCACTTCGGTGCGCTTACGAAGGCCGCAGTTATGGCCTACCAGGAGTCTATGACACTTCCGGCGACTGGTTTTGTCGGACCACTTACACGCGCAAAGTTGAGCGAAGGAGCGGTAAGTGATGGTATGAAGGCTGGTATGCCATCTACAGACACAAAAGCCGCAGGTCTCCGCGTACTCCTCAACGTTCTTGAACGCCAGCATGTAAACTTGGCTACTGAAGCAACTCGTGCAGGTTTTGACGGCCGTCCTGACTTTGCAGCCGCAGGCAAGGCATTGGACGACAACTCAGTAGCCATTTCTAAGGCAGTGGGCTCGGTATACGGGGACGCGGCAGCAGCAAAGTTCCTCGCTATCTGGCGCAGCCACATCACATTCTTTGTTAACTATACTGTTGCGGCAAAGAAAGCCGACAAGGCAGGTATGGACAAAGCGGTCGCTGACCTCGGTGGCTACGTTGACGCGGTGTCAGACTTTTTCTCCGGCGCTAATCCTAACTTGCCTCGCGAAGCGGTACACCAGCTTGTTGCAACGCATGTCGGTTTGCTTAAAGCAGCAGTTGACACGTACGGCGCAGCTGACTACGCTGGTTCGTACAAGAATCAAGTTGATGCAGATGCTCAAATTGGTAAAATTGCAGACGCTCAGTCCGGTGCTATCGTCAAGCAGTATCCTGAAAAATTCTAATAGCATCTAGCTATTGAGTCGCAACTCACGAGAAGGAACATATTCTCGTGAGACTCGACTTCGTAGTCAAGAATTTCTTTTATAAACTATTTAAAAAATATGCAACATAAATCACTTTTTCTCGTAGGTGTCGGGGCACTTCTGCTCGTTGGTACGGTGCTTATCTTTACGATGACGCCCCAGGCTCCAGCTGAGCCGGTGGCAACGAATCCAACGTCGTCGACGCCTGTTGTGGACCCGGCACCCGCTCCACAACCTGTGACTGTGCCTACTGTGGCGCCGACTACTCAAAAAGACATCAAGCCAACACCCACACCCATACCAACACCCGCTCCAGTTAAAACGCCTCCCGTTACGGCGACACCAATAGTGGCGTCAGTGCATGCGGTAATAATAAAAGATTATTCTTTTGCGCCCGCAACTATCACGGTTAAAAAAGGTACGACCGTAACCTGGACGAATGAAGATATCGCAAAGCATACGGTCACAGGAGACCAAGGGGGCCCTTCGAGCGAGTTCTTTGGGAAGGGGCAAAGTTACAGTTACACCTTCGACAAGGCGGGGACCTACCCCTACCACTGCGAGCCGCACCCATATATGACGGCCACGATTATAGTGACGGAATAGTTGCCATGAGTCCTATTTCTAAAGTGTTACTCGTGGGTCTCGCGGGGATGGTGTTCGGCGGAAGTATGTACATGTATATGCAGCACAGCCAAAAAAACTCAAAAGCCGCTGCGTCTTTGGCACACATGCAACCCACTGCTCCGGCCATTCACCACGTGTCCCTAACCGAACAAGGCGCAGACCCCGCCAACCTGCTTATTCAAGTGGGGGAGTATGTTCAGTTCGACAGCAAAGACGGCAAGACCCACGATATAGCAAGCGGTGCGGGCGATGGTGACGGCGAGCACCACGACCACACTGCAACTGGTTTGGAGTCAGGCGACTTCAAAGCCGACGAAGGGTACCGGGTGCAATTCAAAAAAATAGGCAGTTACTACTTCCATGACCATCTGAAACCCTCGAGTACTATTTCTGTAGGCGTGTATGAACCAGGAGCGACTAGTGCGCCGTTGTAATGCTTGGATGTGCAACTTTTTTGTTGCATGCTAGTTGTAAGGAATATGGAAAAAATACCAACATGCGTCGGCATTATTCTTGACGGGAATCGCCGTTGGGCAAAAGAACGAGGGCTTCCAACCTTTGAAGGGCACCAAAAAGGTGCCGAAAATATTGAACCGATTGTACTCGCGCTACGTGATAGGAAGGTGGAGCATGTGGTGGTGTATGCCTTTTCGACCGAAAACTGGAACCGGGCATCGGAAGAAGTGTCTTATTTAATGAGACTCCTGGAAGAGTGGCTTCGGGATAAAGTTATGCGACTCGTAGAAGAAAATATCCGTATTATGTTCGTCGGAGAACGAGAACGATTTTCTAACACACTTAATACGCTTATACATGACGCAGAAACTAGAAGCCCAAAAACTCCGAGAACCACACTGTGGGTGTGCTTGTCGTATGGTGGCCGCGCAGAAATAGTGCATGCCGCAAAAACACTAGTAGCGCGTAAAGAAGAAATAACCGAAGAGTCTCTCGCGCAAAACCTATGGACTGCTGGCATGCCCAACCCCGACCTCATCATCCGCCCCGGCGGCGAAAAACGACTTTCAAATTTTCTCCTATGGCAGTCGGCCTATAGTGAGCTTTTTTTCATAGACACGTACTGGCCGGAAATGACAACAGAGGACCTCGAGAAGATTCTTACAGAGTATGGGCAGCGAGAGAGGAGAATAGGTAAGTAAGCACCGAGAAAATGCATGCTTATTCGTAGGAGGAATTCTCATGGTATGAACTATTTTCGGTCGCTATGCGGCGGTGATGCCTTCGGGGGCAGGGAATGGATATGGAAAGCTTGTATGGTATTTCCAGTTCGGTCGCCTGCAACAAAAACCACATCTCCCACACTAAACGCTGAGGTGGCATATCCTAGGGGCAAAACAACGAGTAAGCGTATTGTTTTGTCAGGGTCGATGTCATCGACGGTCATTGTGGTAGTGCCAATTGCGACAATGGTGCAGCGGCAATTTCCTTCACCTGGTGGCCTGTGGCGTGCCCCTTGGTAGAAATTCCCCAGTGGTTGCGGGAGCCGGTGATGGTCGGCGCGCAAAAGTATACGGTCATTAAACGGAGTGGCTCGGTCAAGGATGAGGCCGAGTGGCACGGCAACAAGTAAAAGTCCGATAAGCAAATAGAGTACCGGGACGCGGTATCCAAAGCGGAAATACCGCAACATCCACTCCAGTAAAGCTACGAGTATGCCGTCTAACGCAAGCCACATCCACGGGAATATTTGCAAAAAAAGGATAATGCCGCGCGAGCCAGCAGACAGTAACGACCCGTGCCCATTGAGCCGTAGACTAAAGAATATAAAATTAAAACTAAAAATAGTTATCGAAAGTACTGCAAGCGAAACGACCACCAGGGCCGCTACTCCAAGTAGATAAGAGCCACGCGAACGCATGAGTACTCGCTGTTGGCGGATCTTTTCCAAAATCCTGTCTTTCATTGCGTTAGGTTCCATATTCGAGATTCATTGTTTTGTACACCGCTCGGAGCGCTTCTTTTGCTCGCTTGGCGCGAATACCAACCGTACCCACGGGGACCTGCAGCACTTCGGCAATATCTTTGTGGGACATTTCTTCTAAATAATACAAGATCAAGACTTCGCGGTATTTCGCCGAAAGTTGTTCTAGTCCTCGGTCTATCATTGTACGCATCTTCTCCTGTTCGAACTCTGTGTCTTTCGGGTCTTCGTACACCGGGTGCGCTAGAAACGTATTAAAATCGACAAACAAGAGCGGGTTGTTGCTCTGGCGTCGTAAACCATTTACGAATGCATTGTGGGCTATACGGTAGATCCAGGGAGAAAATTTTTGTGCAGAGTCAAAACTTTGCATATGTTGGTACGCGCTTATAAATACTTCCTGGACGATGTCGACGATATCGTCTTGGTTCGCAAGGAACTTTCGACCGTAGCGCAAAAGCTTTTGCTCGTAGCGTTCAATCAAGAGGCCAAAAAGCTCCGAGTCTCCACCCTACACTTTTCTTGCTACCCCGTACTGGGTGTATGAATTTGATACTTATGGAATAATAGGAGGGCCCTGAGATACGCACACAGTAGGGGACCTAATTAAACATAATTGTTGCACAAATGAATACCCGACCTCTGTCTCAATCAAGACATTTTCATGCCTTAGCGCTAGGCGGCCTCATACTCGTTTCGGTTCTTGTCTTTCAATTTTTTTTTAACATAAAAAATATCGCCTTCGCTGCAAGTGACACGTTGACACTCAATCTTTCTGAAGATGCGTACCAAGGTGACGCGCAGTTCACCGTCGCTCTTGATGGGGTCACTTTGGCAACAGGCCAAAGCGTAACCGTGCTCCATGCAAGCGGTCAGGCACAAACTTTTACTTACAGCGGTACATGGGGCCCTGGGCCTCACACAGTCACGGTGACTTTCACTAATGACGCGTGGGGTGGTACGAGCAGCACCGACCGTAACTTATACGTTAATTCTATTTCCTACGACGGCAAATCATATCCAAACTATTCTGCGGGGCTCTACAGTAGTGGCTCTGTGTACTTTAGTGTGTCTTCGAGTGCTGGGGTCCAGTTGGGCGTCAACGTCAAAATACAGACGAACGTCACTACGAACGTATACAAGTCGTCTTCGACCGGCTCAGGCATTGCAACGACCGAACCTAAAGGCACAGCAGGAACAATTACAGCCGGTCCAGTACAAAATGGTTCTGAAACGTTTTGGCAGGTGAAATTCAGCAATGTGACCGGATGGATACTCCAGAGTACTATCGCAACTGCGACTCAGTCTATTTCCGCACCAACTGTGACCCTGAGTGCTAACCCGCTTTCTGTCCTTGTTGGAAGTTCATCAACACTCACCTGGAACTCTACGAACGCCACCTCGTGTACGGGTAGTGGCTTCACGGCCTCTGGTATATCTGGTGCTGCGATAGTCACGCCCGCAACTACCACTACGTATTCGCTCACTTGTACTGGGGCGGGGGGTTCGGCAAGCACTTCGGCAAAAGTTACCGTCAATACTTCCACCACTTCGCCGCCAGCTCCTGTTTTGACCGCAACACTGAGTGCATCGCCCTCAGCTATCACAGCGGGCCAAACTTCGACGCTCACATGGTCCTCCACAAACGCGACTTCGTGCACCGGTAGTGGCTTCACCTCTTCCGGAGTGTCTGGCTCTGCTGCAGTGTCGCCAAGCACGAACACAACGTACAGTGTCACGTGTAGCGGGGCAGGAGGTGCAGCCACTAGCCAGGCTACAGTGACCGTTGCTTCTTCGACTTCACCCGCACCTGGCGCGTTGTTTGACGACGAGTTTAATACGCTCTCTCTGCATCGTACATGGGTAACAGGTGATAATTGGCAGTTGATAGCGCCCGACTCACCAGACGGCCGCGGCGGCCCCACTTGGGGCGAAGGCGGCTCTATGTGGTGGGTTAACCCGTACAATCCGAACACACCCGTAA
>JAYUDS010000017.1:0-6627 GCA_043739595.1 Candidatus Adlerbacteria bacterium
TTTAAATTCAGAGCGCACATAGCCAATAATGTCTTGGTTGAGCTTGTCGCCGGCTATGCGCAAATTTTTCGAACGTACTATGCCACCGAGTGACAAGACGGCGATGTCAGTCGTTCCGCCGCCGATGTCCACGACCATGCAGCCTGCCGCCTCACGTATCGGCAAACGGATACCAAGTGCCGCGGCAATTGGTTCTTCAACTATATACACTTCCCGTGCGCCGGCGTTTTGGGCCGCGTCTTTGACTGCGCGCATCTCAACATTCGTTATGCCTGAGGGAATACCTATGACCGCACGCGGCCCGAGCATTTTGCGCGAAACGCCTTGGGCTCGCTTTATTAAATACGCAAGCATTTCCTCTGTTGCCTCAAAGTCAGACACAACGCCATCAACGAGCGGCCGCACCGCGTGCAAATGACCAGGGGTGCGGCCAAGCATCTCTTTTGCCGCGGTCCCAACTGCGACGACCTGGCCAGTCTTTTGGTTGACTGCAACCACCGATGGCTCGTTGACCACTATTCCCTTTCCACGTAAATATACCAACGTGTTTGCCGTGCCCAGGTCGATGCCAACGTCGTTGGAAAACAAAGGTAATATTTTTTTAAAGGGATTCATCCAGGGTTATACGGTAAGGTGTCCAATTAATTCTGAAATACTTTTATGCGATACGTGGCCCGTTGCCCGCTCGACACATTCGAACTTTCCTGCAGCAAGCGTTTTTTCGGAGACAACTACGCGAAGCGGGATACCGATGAGGTCAGAGTCTGCAAACTTCTCTCCTGCGCGCGCATCGCGGTCGTCCCACAGCACCTCTATTCCTGCTTGGTGTAGCTCTCGGTACAGTTCTTTTGCTTCATTCACTACGTCCTCGTTGCTGTTACTTATTTCAATGAGATGTACGCGAAACGGTGCAACACTACTTGGCCACACAATGCCTTTTTCATCTGACAACGCCTCAACAATGACGCCCATAAGGCGTGTTATGCCGATGCCGAAACACCCCATGACAGGATGGATGCTTTCCCCTTCTTCGTTTTTGTATGTTACAGAAAAATCTTTTGTATATTTAGTACCAAGGTCAAATATGTTGCCGACTTCTGAAGCAGTTGCACGGGCAAGATGGCCAGTGTTGCAGCGCAAGCACACGTCACCTTCTTTTTGATCGCTTATTTCAGCGTTAACGCAAAAAGAACAAGCATCGCAATAAAGAATGTCGTCCTCTCCTGCATCGGTTAGCACCATAAATTCGTAGGAAAGTTTTTTTGTAAACGCGCCTCCGGACGCTTCAGTAGCTTTTGCTACTAACCCAAGTCTTCCATACACACGCAAATACGCCTCTTTTGCTATTTGGTAAAATCGGTCGAAGTCTTCCTGCGTCGCGTGAAAGGAATACATATCTTTCATAGTAAACTCCCGCCCGCGCATGATGCCCGATTTTGCGCGAAGTTCGTCACGGTATTTTTGCCCTATTTGGTACACAGCTAACGGGAGATCTTTATATGAAGAAATATATTCTTGTGCAATTGGTGTAGCTATTTCTTCTTCACTTTGACCCACCGTATACTCTTTTTCTGTTCGGCTTTGAATTTTAAATACAACGTCCACGGCGTCCCATGCGCCCGTGAGCTTCCATGGCTCGCTGGGATGCAGCGTTGCCATGCGTACCTCTTGAGCACCAATACTGTTCATCTCTTCACGTACAATTTTTTCAATATGCTCCAGAACACGTCGACCTAAAGGAAGATACGAATATACTCCTGCCATTTCTTTATGCACAAACCCTGCACGTATTAGCAATTGTGCATTTTTTGACACCTCATCTTTTGGCGCCTCGCGGCGAGTCTTTGTAAACAGTTGTGTTTGCTTCATATTATTAGTTATTTCTAGCCATTGTACGGGAAAGGAGCTGGGATGCCAAAGCTGGCAGCTTCATCCACAGAACATATTGACTATGTTACATTTCTATATTAGCATGTCTAGAGACATGTTCATTCATATTCGTTCATAGGAGGTGGTATAATGAGTGCCTCAATAGTGGAAATTCTGCGTCAAATGGTGACGCCAATTCCCCCGATCAAGCCAACCCGCTCCCCATTGGTCATAGCCTCACCCTTGATCCCTTTACTGAATGCCGAACACTCCAAAGTGCCACGCACTGTGGAATGGCGTAGGACCGAGTGGAAAGGAGGTGTTATATCCTGCACCATTCCGAGGTTGACAAAACCGACACTTATCACGGTCAAAACTCAAGGTAGCGCAACAGTTATTCCCGCTATTACCTGGGGGATACAATTCGCCAACAAACGCTGGGTCAATTTTTTCCTTCGGGGAGAAAAACCTGGTGAGTGCAAATACCCCGAAGACTACATCGACCAAAGTATCACGTGTATGGTCGAAGTTGAAAAAAAAGGGTTGCGTGACACAGATGGCATCGAGCATATATTCCGACTGGTAAACCTCTACCCTCGCCCCGACCTTGTGCCGAACTATGCATTTGTTCCATACTTTGAGCGAGGCCCGCCAGAAGGTATCGACGGGGTCACCTTGCGAGAGCCTATTGGCGGGTTAGTATTTGAGCGTATTAAAAATCGATAAAGCAAACGTGCCCGGACCACTCCATTTAGTCCGGGCATTTTCATACAAAACTTGTTGACAAAAGTCACTTTTTGTATAGAATGCAGTCAGACCACAACAACTCAACAAGAAAGGTACACGCATGGCTGCGCGGCCAGATAGGGAGCCCACACGCTACGAGCTTCAGCAGTACATTACTACGGCTATGGACGTAACCAATAGCAGCAGTAAGGCCCGCAGTTGGGCCAGACATCAGTTAATTGACCAAGCCGTGCGTACTGGTCGCGCGATGGACTGGGATGGCGTTGCAACGCTTATGCACGGGTTCTGTTGCAACTTAAAATACAGTGAGCTGGAGAAGTATCAGCGGCTGTGCCCAACCAAAACTGAAAAAAACTGGGCAAGACACCGGATGCTCAGCATCGCCGAGACATCTAACGAACGCGATGTATGGGAATCGCTTTCGCTTATCATGCACCAGTACCTCGATGTTTCACCCGACGTGTTACGCCGGTTTGCAAAGTTCTATCCACAAGACGGTACCGACACAAGCGCACAAGCATGTTCGTATGCTCGTCAAAAAGCAGACAGCATAGAAGACCAAAAATTTGAGGCGGTTTTCGGACGAAGGTTTGGAACTCCTCGATGGCTTCAAAAAGCCTACATAGTACACCGCACCTCTTGCCCCGAGCTACTTTAGCTCGGGTTTTTTATTTTTCTGTATAGTTTGACAAAAACGATTAAATACGTTATAGTTGGGTTTGCTAGTACTTCCCATTTATCAAAAGGACCCAACATGGTATATGTTTCTGAAACTACGGCTCATCTTCCGTTGAAGGTTGTGATCCACGACTACCCCCAAGGCGTTGACGAACTCGTTAGTGCTTGGGCAGCGATGAGGGTTTTGGGCCACAATCGGCCTGCCGTAAACCTTACCTTTGTTAGGGCAGGTGAAAACTTGCCAACCGAAGAATGCGCCGGTTGCGAGGTTATACACATCGACACCGGTAGAGGTGAGTTTGACCAGCATGGTCACCCAGAACATAGTAGGACCTCGAGCTTTGAGTTGTTCGCGAAACATTACAAGCTCGACCAGGACCCAGGTATTACCCCACTCCTGGAATTAACCATCAAGGCCGATAACATAGAGGACATCGACCCAACTTCCGTTCATTATCTCTTTAAATCTAGGGTCAAGCGTTACCGTAACCCTGAAACTAAAGAGGTCGACTGGAAGTCATACGTCCAGGTTTGCTTTGAAGACCTTGATGATATCTACAAGTTCCATTCAAACAAAGCCCGCGCGAAAGCAGAGTTCGAGTGCGCATTACAAGCGAACGAATGTCAGATCAAAGATCTCGGAAACGGCCTTCGAGTATATTGGACTGGCTTCATGCCAAACCTTCGCGAAGCCGCCTTCGACCACGGCGCAGACGTTGTGGTGATGATGGCCAAAGCAGATAGAAGTTTTCATCCGCTTATCCAATGTTCGCGTAAGAGCAGGGTAAAGCTCTGCAGAGTCAACTTCGACCTTCGACAGGAAGAAGTAAAAGCTCGAAACATTTCTCCGAAAGGGATCAATTTTTGGGAGGAAAAGGTCGACCCGGCGCTCGGTGGGGCACATTGGTTCTTGCACCATAGCAACAAGTTGCTCTGCTGTGGATCGCGTTCCCACCCCCTGGATTCACCGGAGGAATTCACCAAATTACGACCCTTCAAGATATTCAATATCGTGTGCCACTCGCTGGCGCAGCTGCCACCAAGGTAACGTGCGTACTGTCTGCCCCCATTTGGGCCCCACCGCAATATGCGGGGGGCCCTTTCTTTTTACATCGGATAAATAAGTTTTACTATATCGTGATACGACGTAAGCAGCGTCAACAAAATAAGCAAAGAAAAACCAGCTATAGTGAGTCGGAGCATCAATTTTTCAGACATTGGCTTGCCGCGAATGCCCTCAATAATAACAAACAGGAGCCTCCCCCCGTCGAGCCCTGGCACAGGAAGCAGGTTAAAAATAGCAAGGTTGATAGAAATAAGCGAAGTCAAGATGATGGTGGCTGTGATTCCCTGCTTGACTGCATTGGAACCTATTGAAGCAATACCGATTGGCCCAGCAACACCTTGAAGGTTTGCCTTCCCACGCACAAGTGATGACACCAAACCTCCTAAACCTTTTACAGTCTCCACCGTCATTTCTTTGGCAAAAATTGCACCTTGGACCAAAGCAAGCGGCGGTGAAAGTTTAAGGATACCGAGGTCGTCCATTTCTATACCTATCACTTTGTGTCCCGGAGCCAACCCATCGACGGGTTTTGCTAAAAAGTTTTTATGCTCATTGCCTCGGTTAACGTTGATGACGATGCTTTCATCGGGGTGAGCACCGATAAAGTCCCGGGCCTGAATTGAGTTTGCACCCGCTCGCAGTTGGGCGTTGCCTGTTTCTATAGAGGTGATAATGTCGTTTGGCTTCAATCCTGCTTTTTCAGCAGGCGAATTAGGTAATACATTTACAATAGTTGGCTTTGCGTCTTGCACCACGCCAACTCCTTTGTGGTCAACAAAACTTTGCATGCCTATCATAAAGCCGACAGACAGCGCAAGCCACGCAAATATAAGATTAAACAGAATTCCTGCAAGCAAAACAGCCGCCTGTATCCAGCGTGACTTTTTTGCGAAACTGCGCGGGTCTGAAATAATTGTTGGATCTTCCTCGTCGCTCGACTCGCCGAAAATGCGCACAAAACCGCCAAACGGAAGCGCGTTGATAGTGTACGTAGTTTCTCCTTTTTTCCAACCGAATAGTTTTGGCGGGAAGAAAATGCCAAACTCGTCGACACGAATACCGAACGCTTTTGCAATTACAAAATGGCCGAACTCATGCACGATGATGAGCGAGACAAGCACCAGAATGAAAATAAGCAGGCTTCCCATGATTAAGCAGTTATTTCTTTTTCTTTTCGGGTAAGTACTTCTTCAAACTGTGCGTTCGCAGCGTCAACACGCTTCTGCATCTCATCTTTAAAGCGAAATTTATCATCTTCGGAAACCTCCCCCTCGCGCTCTTTTTTTTGAATATCATTCCACACGTCATCACGGTCCTTCCTGAGTGTCGTACGGGACTCTTCTACTTTTTCTTTTGCTATCTTAATCAGTTGCAAACGTCGTTCTCCGGTGAGCTCCGGGAAAAACACTCGCACGCCCTTTTCGTCTCCACCAACAGAAAGCCCTAAGTTTGCCACAGTTATTGCCTTTTCAATTTCTTTTGTCTGGGAAACGTCATAAGGCGAAATGCGGAGCGTACGTGCATCTTCAACAGAGATATTTGCCACTTGATTTAGGCTCACCCTCGTTCCGTAACTTTCTATCTGTACGCCATCCAAAATGGTCGGCGTAGCGCGGCCTGTACGTACTCCTGAAAGTTCTTTACCGAGGTGTTCGGTTATCTCTGCTATTCTTTTTTCAAATGGTTTAAAGTCGTAGGTCATATCGTTGAGTTGGGCCCTGCTACTAGGTTAGGGCCACGTGCACATAATAATACGAAGAGCAGATAATGTCGAAGCGTACCTCATTTGATTCGCGAACCCCGTCCTTCACTGGACGGCAGCTTCTTTACATATTTCATTTACTTTCCTATTACCCTGAACTTTTTTCCCGCAGCAGGATATACTTTTATGAGCGGATCGCGTGAGGTGTCATATTTGTGCGCGGGGGCGAGATAGCGGCCGTAGTGGATAACCCGATGGGTAAATTTTGGCCACTCTTCTTTGTTTGGAAGCAATTCAATTAGATCTTTTTCAATACGGACCGGGTCTTTGTGGTCGGATAAGTCAAAGCGGTACACAAAACGGATGACGTGCGTATCGACCGTAACCCCAGCAATAATTTTGTATGCCTCAGAGAGCACCACCGTTGCTGTTTTGCGAGCCACGCCTGGCAGTTTGAGTAATTCCTCCATTGTTTTAGGAACTTCGCTGCCGCTAACTTCTTTTATTATCTTGGCAGAAGCCAAGATGTTCTTTGTTTTTGCATTAAAGTACCCCGAGGCACGAA
>JAYUDS010000018.1:0-2515 GCA_043739595.1 Candidatus Adlerbacteria bacterium
CTGATTTCTTGCGCAGGGTTTGCTCCCCCGCAAAATAAATTTCCAAAAGGTCGTCTGAATACGGTGGAATGTGTATCTCGTATGGTTTTTTTTCAAATAGATAGCCGCCATATCGCAAGACGAATGTATGCTCCATCGGAATTGGATATTCGACATCACCCAGCCCGTCTAGAAGCAGCGGCTTGCCCAACTGCGTGGCCGAGGACACGCATGCATCCAGCAGCTCGGGCATATGTCGAAGCACTATCGAATGAGAAAACGGCATAAGCACCATGTCTGCCTCTTCCGGGTTTTCAGTTATTGCATAATATCGAGTATCAAACCCATGCCGCTGAAACAGCGCGTGATGAAAAGGGGTTTTACTCGCATCAAGAGGATTCCCCCAAAAAGGATACAGGAGGGGCGAGTACTGACCCTCTTTTTTCCACGCAGGATCTACAAAAAATGTTATATGAGGTTGTGGCATACCAAGCGAAGAAGAATCCACAAAAGTATACGTTACTCTCGCGTGGCGGTAAATATGAACCCGAGCGGATTTCTCTGCATACTCTGGGGTCGAAGAGTAATATACAAACGGTCAAACAAAGCGTACCAAAGGTACACGAGTGGTCGAAGGAACCTCGGCATAGAGAGTCCTATCGTATTAAAGTTTGCAATGAGCGGACCACCGCCCACGGGGCGGATATTGACCTGTGTAAAGCCAGTCGCCGTAAACATTTTTAAGAGCGCTTCTGGTGTATAGCGAAAATAGTCATGAGGGTCCGGGTGGTAGCCAACCCAAAAGGGTACAAACCCGACCAAAGACCCACCTGGTTTCAATATACGATGCGCCTCGGTTAGCAGAAAATTGTGGTTGTAAATGTGTTCAAGTAAATTGCACATCACCACTGTGTCTACTGCAGCGTTGGGGTACGGGAGTGTATCTACTTCAAAATCAATCGCACTTATCTTGCCGTCCAGAAGCTCAATATGTACGCCCTCACCCTTTTGCATATACTCAAAATAATCAGGCTGGCGAGCGCCTCCCACGTCTACCACTAAACCCGAAACGCGCACGTGGCGAAGCCCGGTGTTCATGAGTATGCGGGCGATTGATTGTCCTGCATACAATTTAAGGAGCGTATGCGAAAGAGTGTTGTGTTTCATTTTTTCGAAGAAAATAAAAAGAACCGGTGCCCTGGGTCATCCGCGTACTTTTCATACGACACTAATTGGAGCCCGGCTTCATGTGCAAGAGACACAAATTTTGCGGTTGAATATCCTTTTTTACCGAGCTCCCAGTAATGTTCACCATTAAACACGTGTTCTTTCCAAAAGAACGGGATTTGCGCCATAAGAGAGATCCTCGGCAGGAGTGGAAGCTTGTATATGATAGAAAAAACCCAGCCAGGATGCGGAACTGCAATGACCGCATGAGTCCGAGCAACTCGTGCAATTTCGCGCAGGGCCTGCGGGACATCTTCAAACGTAATATGCTCAAGGATTTCTGCCGCCAACACTACATCGTATGCGTTGTCTAAAAAAGGAAGTGCAACGATGGAGCCAACCACATCCGGCTGCAAGTCTTCGGCAATATCAATAGTCGTTACAGCGACGTTTGTGTTTCGCAGTTCGCGCGCAACAATGCCTTCGCCAACGCCCACCTCAAGTACCGTCTCGGGTTTTGCACGGCGCACCATGGCAAGTTGGTACCAATACGAAATCCAGCGCTCGCCCGAGCGATATGCCTTCCCTTCATAATGAGACTTGTCGACTTGTTTTTGGTAGGTCATGACAATGCCGTAAGGATTTTAGGGATTAAATTTTTAAGCGAGTGTTCCGCCACCACTCGGTTTCGAAGTGTTGCCACAACAGAGGGACGGTCAGAGCGATTTAGGAATTTCATGAGTGTCTGTGCCGCAGTCTCCCCCGCCATCGTGGGCGCATACAGGCCATAGGGCTCAAGCAGCGAAAGGAACGCATCGTTTGTGGTAAAGACGGGGATACCTACGGCAAGCGCTTCAAGCCCGGCTTTGTCCATATTACCGGTTGTTGCAAAATTGAGCGCTAAGTCTTGCGTGTTTAGCAGTGCAGGGAGTTCGTGATGCGGCACCGCTCCTAAAAATCGTATTTTGTCATGGTAGGGCCGCGTGGCGGTTTCATCGTACAAGCGCGATGCATACGCCTCCTCTTGCGGGGTGGTGGGGAGACCGACAATTGTAAAGGTAAATTTTTCTCCATGCGCGTGCAGTGCGTCCAACACTTGGAGCATTTCAATGAGATGTTTGCTTTCAGCAATACGCCCTACCGTCACGATGCGCGTCACCGTGCTTTCCAAATGGAGTGTTGGGTTAAAGAGTTCGGTGTCGATGCCGTGTCCAAGCGGCGCGAGTTTTGGAGTGCGTATACCAAAGCTGTCATCCGACACCGTAAATACGCGGTCGACTAGGCCGAGCGCATAATGCAGTTTTTTTGTAACACTTTGGTGCGCGTACCACAGACCAACTTTTTTGCCCCATCGCTTCCACAGATGGCC
>JAYUDS010000019.1:0-6569 GCA_043739595.1 Candidatus Adlerbacteria bacterium
GAAGAAGCAAAGCATTTGTCAGACATACAAAAGCAAGTACTTAACCAATTGCTTGAATATATTGAGTCTAATGTTGCGATGCCAGACGGTGAAGCCTTGCATCACAAGCTACACGAGATAAAAGAAACTGCACAAATACCGCCTGCCGAACTATTTAGTGCCATTTATCTTTTATTACTCGGGAAACCGTTTGGCCCCAAGGCTGGGTGGTTTTTGTCGGTACTCGACCGAGAATATCTGCTACGACGGCTTCGGGAAGCTGGCTCGAGTATGTAAATTGTCTCTAATATAAACACCCTTCGTAGTCTCGGGGTTGGTAATAGAATTCTGTAATCGTCGTAAGTCCGCGCCTTAGCGGACTTTTTCTGTAGAGAGGTTGGGATGTCCTTTACCCTAGCCGTATTGTTGAGCTTTCAGGTGAAATTCACTTGTTTTGTGGATAACTTATAGGGTCTAGTGGGTTAAAGTGCCATATAATGTCTCTTAGTGGGATAAAGTGGGACATCGAAAAAAAGCAGATACAACAATATGTTAATAGGCGAATATCTGCATACTCTGGACAGCAAAAAACGCCTTTCGCTCCCTGCCAAGTTCCGTAAGGAAGTAGGAAAGAAAGTCGTCATCACCCGCGGGTTAGATGCGTGCCTCTTTATGTTCCCTGAGAAGACGTGGAACAAAATAGCAGATAAACTCGTTAATTTGCCGTTTGGCCAAGCAGATACTCGAGGGTTGTCACGATTCTTGCTCGCTGGCGCAGTTGAGACTGAAGTGGATGGAGCTGGTCGCATTTTGGTTCCTGACTTTTTAAAGGACTTTGCCGACTTGCGTTCCCGTGTTGTGCTGGCCGGTGTCTCTGACCGTATTGAAATCTGGAACGAAAAGACCTGGGAAGAATACAAGCGACGAATTGAAAAAAGTGCGGACCAGATGGCCGAAAAACTTGGTGACTTGGGCATCCTATAAAAATTATGACTACTCGACCTTTGAATTCTGTTCGTGTACAAGGGCGTCTCCAGCGAGAGGAGGGCGGCCATCTACATGAGCAGAACTCAGTGGTGTCAGAAGGCAATACAATCGATATCAAGCCAGAAGGCCATACCAGCGTGTTTTTGAAGGAGGTGGTAGAAGGGCTTGATATACATGCTACGGACCTCGTGCTGGACGCTACAGCGGGCCAAGGAGGCCATTCGTTTGCTATCCTCTCACATAATCCTGGAGTTACAGTCCTGGCGCTCGATGCAGACGCTGAGGCTGTTGCGATGACCAAAAAGAGATTAGAGAAATTTAAAAACCGGGCGGTGGTTGTTGAGTCAAATTTTGAGCACGTCGAAAAAGTGCTTCATGCTCAAGGAAAAAAAGAAATCCAAAAGGCTATTTTTGACCTGGGGTGGAATGTAGGCCAACTCGCTTCAGGACGTGGATTTTCATTCAAACACGATGAGCCGCTTTCCATGAGTTATGGAAAGGAGCCCGCAAGCGGGTTTAACGCGAGGGAAATCGTCAATGAATGGAACGAAAAAACCTTAGCCGATGTATTTTTTGGGTATAGCGAAGAGCAGTACGCACGAAGAATAGCAAAAGCGATTATCGACCGGCGATCCTTTCAACCGATCGAAACCACGATAGAACTCGCAGAACTAGTGAGAGACTCTGTACCTGCAGGATATCGCCACGGACGCATTCACCCGGCAACAAAAACATTCCAAGCGCTCCGCATTGCGGTCAATGACGAACTGGGGGTAATCGAGCGGGGCTTAGAAGGTACATGGAAGCATCTGGCATGCGGGGGACGAATAGCAGTCATTAGTTTTCATAGCACTGAAGACCGGGTCGTAAAGCAGCTCTTCCAAAAGTTTGTGAAGGATAGCGGTCGTCTCGTCCACAAAAAACCATTAGTGCCAACTAGGGAAGAAATTATACATAACCCACGAGCTCGCAGTGCCAAGCTGCGCATCGTAGAAAAAATATGCGAACAATAGCTATCTACAACCCGTACGTTACGCGCTCAGCGGCACTTTTAGCTGCATTTTGCACCTTGTCGGTATTTCTCTATGGTATATTTTTGCTTATGGCGGTCGCACACACTGCGGCGCGTACAGCGGCGGAGCGAAAAATCAATACTATCTCAGCTCATTTGGGTGAAATTGAGATGCAATATTTAACGCAGCAGAGGTCACTTACGCCGGAGTTCGCGCAGGAACTGGGTTTTGTTAAGCCCGGGGAAGTGTCGACTGTGTTCGCGACCGCCGCTACTCGTTCTCTAAGTATCAACGCAAATCAGTGAGCCGTCTGGCGAATAATCATTTTTTAGGGCGCGTCAGAGTACTGACGGTTATTTGTGGTGTCATAGCTGTGGTTATTATCGGGCGGCTGTATATGCTTCAAATCATACAGAGCCATGCCTACGTACAGCGCGCTAATGCGCAGTTTAGCGAACCGGCTGACCCGCTTATAGACCGAGGAACCATTTATTTTACAGATAAAAATAATACACACATAACGGCAGCCACTGTTAAAGAAGGCTACTCGCTTGCGGTTAACCCGACTAAAGTAAAAGACCCAGAAGCTATATATACTGCGCTCAAAGATATAGTTTCGATGCCACACGACGATTTTATAGCAAAAATTACAAAGTCAGGTAGTCAGTACCAACTTGTAGCTCAACATTTGGACGCAGGCACCGGCAAAGCGCTCCAGGTAAAGCAGCCAGCTGGGCTTATCATTCAAAATGATCGATGGCGATTTTACCCAGGAGAGTCTCTTGCCGCGCAGGAACTAGGTTTTGTGGCCTACAACGGCAATACCCAGCAGGGTCGTTATGGACTGGAGAGGGCATACAACCCAATTCTTACCAAAACATCCGGTGAATTGTATACGAATTTTTTTGTAGAATTGTTCGGCGGTGTTAAGTCTGCGATGCAAGGCACACAGCAGCAGGGGGATATTGTGACCACAATTGAGCCAACGGTGCAAGCAGAGCTTGAAAGACAATTGGCCATTTATGACCAAACGTGGCATCCAAAACTGACAGGCGGCATCATTATGAACCCGCAAAATGGGGAAATTCTTGCTATGGGGGTTTATCCAAACTTTGACCTTAATGCGTTCAATACTCAGCGCGACCCACTCATTTATGCAAATCCTATGGTCCAAAACGACTATGAAATGGGTTCAATTTTGAAACCGCTTACTATGGCAGCTGGCATAGATTCGGGTGCGATAACTGCTACAACCACCTACAACGACACAGGCTGTCTTACAGTAGACAAAAAAACGATCTGCAACTTTGACGGCAAGGCACGTGGGGTAATACCCATGCAACAAATACTTAGCCAGTCGCTCAACGTTGGAGCATCATTTATCGCAACGCGAATGGGCGGCCCCACAATGCGCGACTACTTTCTTAACCATTATGGGTTTGGCACGACGACTGGCGTTGACTTACCGGGCGAAGTGCGCCCGATAACCAACAACCTGCAAAGTAAGCGTTTAGTCGAATTTGATACCGCATCTTTCGGGCAAGGTATCGCGCTGACGCCTATTTCAATAGCGCGCGCACTTTCAACGTTGGCAAATGGCGGCTACCTTGTAGTGCCGCATTTAGTCAAGCAAATTAAATATGACAACGGTATGTCGCAGACCATACCCTGGGATGCTAAAAAAAAGCAGGTGCTTAAAACCGAAACCACTCTTGCCGTTTCTCGCATGCTGACCGAAGTGGTAGACAAGTCGCTGGCAAACGGGCAAGACAAGATAGACCATTATAGCGTTGCGGCAAAAACGGGTACCGCCCAGATTGCAGACCCGGTGAACGGAGGATATTATGACAACAGGTTCCTACACAGTTTTTTTGGATATTTCCCGTCGTATGACGCGAAATATATGGTGTTTTTATTCGCTCTGGAGCCCGTTGGCGCGCCATATGCCTCCCAAACGTTGGCACCGCCATGGCATTCATTAACCCAGTTTCTTATCAATTATTACAATGTGCCGCCAGATAGGTAAGACTATGCTAAAAAATTCTGAATATCCTTCCGAAAAAGTCCTCGGGTCTCCTCGCTCGCCGACACCGCTCAGTCGGCAAGGCGATCGTGCCCCAATCGACATTGGCACGATACGATTTTGCAAAATCGTATTATCTTCAGCATATTCAGAATTTTTAAGCTGCGATTAAACTTAATTGCCTCGTCTCACAAAACTAGATGAAATCATTTTTTAAAAAAACTATAGTTTCTATACTTCGGTGGGAGGCATCGCTCGTACTTAAAAAGTATCGCCCACACATTATCGCCGTGACAGGGAGTGTTGGTAAAACCTCGACAAAAGATGCTATTTTTGCGGTGTTGTCGCCGACCGAACATGTGCGCAAAAGTGACAAAAGTTTTAACAGCGAAATTGGGCTGCCCTTGACGATTTTGGGTGTGCCGAACGCGTGGAATAACCCTCTGCGGTGGCTGCAAAACATACTAGATGGACTTTTTATCATTCTTCTTCCAACACACTACCCGCAGTGGCTGGTGCTTGAAGTGGGCGCGGACCGGCCGGGGAATATTTCTTCGCTCGCCCGTTGGCTTAAAGTCGACGTGGCGGTCATAACCCGGCTTCCCGAAGTACCAGCGCATGTGGAATATTTTTCTTCTCCTGAAGCGGTGGTTGAAGAAAAAGCATCGCTGATTAATGCGTTGAAGCCAGGAGGTACTCTGGTGGTATATGCAGACGACGCTCGTCTGGATATGCTTACTGCAAAAGCATTAGCAAAAGGCGCTAAAGTATCTACCTTTGGTTTAACTGAACAGGCAAACGTTCGTGCTACTAACTTTGCTTTGTTAGAAGAGTCAGGAAACGCTACATGGCCCATTGGAATGACTATGGATCTGTCCGTCGAAGGGGTCTCTGCACCGGTGTCTATTGTTGGCATCATAGGGTCGCATCCGCTGCTTTCTGCTATAGCAGCAAGTGCGGTGGGAAATATATTAGGTAAAAACATGCAAGAAATAGTGCGCGGTCTTGAAGGGTACGAAGCGCCTAAAGGCCGCATGCGCCTCATTCCTGGCATCAAAGACACGCTTGTTATTGATGACACATATAACTCGTCCCCAGCAGCGGTGGAGGCGGCGCTCGACGTTTTAAAACTTTTTGACGCGCCGGTTCGAACAATCGCTGTGCTTGCCGATATGTTGGAACTTGGTAAACACAGTGTCGAGGAACATAAAAAAATTGGGGCGTATGCAGCGGTGCGATGCGATATATTAGTGACCATCGGCGTTCGTGCGCGCGTCATTGCCGAAGCTGCGCTCGATACGGGTATGTCTGACGCCCATATTTTTCAATACGAAGATGCGACAAAAGCAGCAGAAGAACTCCAGGCGTTTGTGCAAAAAGGAGATGTAGTGCTGGTCAAAGGCTCTCAAAGCATGCGCACCGAGCGTATAGTCGAACGTTTAATGGCAGAGCCAGAACGAGCGAACGAGCTGCTTGTCCGCCAAGAAACAGATTGGAAAAAGCGTTAAGGTAGCATGAAAACTTGCGTACATGTTAGAAGAGTGGTACTACTTACTTTGGATGGGCGCAGTGCTTGTTCAATAACAAGGGGAAGTGCGTTGTATTTAAAAAGTTGCCAGCATATTGGAAATGTTCCATCCGAGCAAGGGACAATCCAATGGTTCCACATGTCCCGTTTTGCGCGTGGACTTCAGCTAGCCCAAACAAAAGAAGTGCCTATTTCTTGCCGCTCGACTTCCGAGGGTCGAAAAAAGCCCACGGCAAAAGCCGACATTATCAAAGTTTCATAACCACCCCCATACCCGAGGCGGCACATAGTGCCGCCTCTTTTTTTCTGCATACGTATTTTGCCAAACATATATTTGCATGTAATAAATATTTTTTTGGAAATGATAGTAAGTTGGTATACTGAGCTATATGAAGGCAGTATTTTTAGACCGAGACGGAACGATTATTATGGGCACACCAACTTACGAGCGCGTGGATTCGCTCGACAAGGTGCATGTATTGCCGAACACATTGGAAGCCCTGCGACAATTGGCAGCACTTGAGTATAAAGTTTTTATAGTCACCAATCAGGCAGGGCTTGCAGAAGGGAAGATAACGCAAGAGCAATTTGAGGAAATTAACCGTAGGGTTTTGGAGTTGGTGGCCCCGAGCGGGATACGTATTGTTAAAACATATGTGTGCCCGCATGGCGAAGAAAACACCTGCGAGTGTCGCAAGCCTAAACCAAAAATGATATTAGACGCTGCAAAAGAATATACTATTGACCTTGAGTCGTCCTGGATGGTGGGCGACCGAGTAACCGATGTTATGGCTGGTTTTAATGCCGGTACAAAAACAATTTTAGTCAAAACAGGCGTACCAACTGTGGAGTCTCTGCAAGCAACATTCACGGCGCCTTCGCTTATTGAAGCGGTACGGTTTATAGCAGAGCAGGGCAATTAGAAGAGCTTAATAGAAAAAATAAGTTTGAAGTACACCTTGGGCCAGTGGAGAGGAGGGAACGTAATGAGACGAGTATCCAAGAGCTTATAATGGTAGTAGAGTGAAGCTGGCTTGAA
>JAYUDS010000020.1:0-6540 GCA_043739595.1 Candidatus Adlerbacteria bacterium
GTGACGAAAGTCCGCGCAGTCCTTCTTCTTCGCTTTGCGCCTGAGATGAAAAAAGAATTATCCGAGCAGTTTTCAGATACTGACCTTGCAGTGCTCGAAAAACTCGCTGGTTTGGACGGCGTAGCCATAAACTCTCAACTTCTGGCCGAGATGATAACTGCGCTGGTAGAAACCAACCGTGCCCCTATGCCGCAAATCCCGCTTGAACTGGCGTTGTACCGGGTCTTTGCGGTACAGTAACGATATGAAAGAAAAAGTAGTTTCGTCTCCGCTCGCTGTTGCAGCACTTATCATAAGTATTGGTATTGTGCTGGCTGCAAGTGTAGGAGCATATGCAGCATACGCGATAAAGTCATTTGACAATGGACTTACTGTCACTGGTTCAGCAAAAACCCGGGTTGAAGCAGACTCGGCCAAGTGGACGCTCAACCTAACTCGCACTGCGAGCGAAGACACGCTTCAAGCAGGGTACGATAAGGTGGCAAGCGACCTCAAAAAAACGCGGGCATTTTTGTCGGCGAAAGGTTTTTCAGACGACCAAATAACCGTGGTGCCAGTCAATGTCTCTGAGGTGTATCACTCAGACCAGTACTCAGGTCCAAAAGAATATACTCTGTCCCAGGTGGTGACCGTACAGTCAGAAGATGTTGCGAAGGTAGGCCAAATTGCGGGAGAAGTACAAGGGTTAATTGCGCAAGGCGTTTTTGCCCAAGCTAATGCACCGGAGTATTACTACTCTAAACTGGCTGACCTGCGCGTTTCGTTGCTCGCAGATGCTATACACGATGCTAAGGCGCGCGCCGAGCAAATTGCCAAGAGCAACGGCAACGCAGTGGGGACGCTCAAAGCTGCTTCGAGCGGCGTTGTACAGGTGTTGGCGCCCAACTCGGTAGAAATACAGGATGCGGGGCAGTATGACACGACTACGGTCAATAAAGATGTGACAGCAACGGTTCGTGCTACGTTTGTTATCAAATAAGACAAATACAAATAAAAAACGCCCCAACCGGGGCGTTTTTTATTTAGGAAAATTTAGGATTTTCGTGACTTGCTTGTTACTTTCGACACTGCTGGAGTAATGGCGCCTATGGAGATCAGAAACCCGAGCACAACCTGTTGGAGGAATTTCATATGTGTAACATGATATGAATTTTAATTGGACCCGACCATAGTATACAAGCAATCTTGACGGAGCACAAACTAGTTCGCTTAATTATGTTGACTTCATCAAAACTACGGACCCGCTGTATACTATTTGAGTCCTTCGTCTATTTATTACTTACTTAGTTTATAACAGCCTCTATGGATGGATTTAAGCAATTTGTGCTTCGCGGCAACGTAGTCGAACTCGCAGTCGGTGTCGTCATTGGCGCTGCATTTGGTACTGTTGTGCAGGCACTGGTCAAGGATATTATTACGCCGCTTATAGGAGCCTTGGTGAAAGCCCCGGACTTTTCAGGACTTTTCTTTACACTCAATGGCAGTAAATTCATGGTAGGCGACTTTATAAATGCTCTTATTGCGTTTATCATAGTTGCTGCAGCCGTGTACTTCTTTGTCGTAGTGCCGATGAACCACCTTATCCAAAAGATGAAAAATCGCCAAGTACCTGCTGACCCAACCAGTAAAAAATGTACCGAGTGTCTCAGCGAGATCCCTGTTGCCGCGATACGTTGCTCGCACTGCAGCCAGCCTCAAAAAGACTAAGCTTTTTTAAAAAACCGCCACCCCAGATGTGGGTGGCGGTTTTTTGTGTACACAGAGCGAACAGTTAACCTTCCACCACAGCCTGGGGTCCTCCCTTTAGAGGAATCTCGCGCAAGAAAAACGCAATAACTAACGCCACGACAACAAAAGGTATTGTCCAAAAGAAGACGTCTTGGAACGCCATAGCAAAAGCCTGCAGAATAACTCCTGACTGGTCGGGCGGGAGTGCTCGAATTTGGCTGGCTCCAGCCGCAATATGTTCAGTGATACTCGTCCCGCTTGCCTGGGGCATAAGCCCAATGAGGTGGGCAGTTAGCCGGCTGGTAAGTATGGCGCCAAAAATTGCGGTACCAAACGATGAACCGATGCTGCGGAAGAAGGTCACGAGTGCTGTTGCGGTCCCTAAGTCTGAACGGTCGGTAGAATTTTGCACGACGAGAGTTGTTACTTGAATTGACGAACCGATGCCGAGGCCCACCAAAAACATCCAGGACGCGAGCAAAGGGAGCGATGTTGTAGTTGATATGCCTGATAGGAAAAATAACCCAACACCAGTTAATATGCTGCCTATAATCGGGAACTTGCGGTATCCTCCAGTTTTAGAAATATTTCTGCCCGAATAAATAGAAGCGGTAAGCAGCCCCATAATGAGCGGCAACATAAGCAGCCCCGACTTTGTCGCGCTAAACCCTCGGACAATCTGGAAGTATTCGGGCAAAAAGATAATTGCTGAAAACATAGCAACACCCGAGGCGAGCGCAAGCATTGAGGCTACTCGGAAAATATCGTTTTTAAAGAGGCGATGCGGCATGATAGGTTCCCGTGCGTATCTTTCCCACCAGATAAATAATGCACCCAGAGACACTCCTACAGCCGCAAACCCCGAGATAATGTGCGACCCCCACTCGTAGGTTGAACCGCCCCATACTGCTACAAGCAGAAGGGAAGTGACGCTGACCGAAAGAAGCCCTGCGCCCAAGAAGTCGATGTGACGCTCGGTGCGGCGGACAGGCACTTGGAGACGCCATGCTATCGCCGCAAGCGCTAAGAGACCAAGGGGCAAGTTGATATAGAAAATCCAACGCCAAGAAATGGCGTCAGTAAAGAAACCGCCGAGCAGGGGGCCAATAACACTGGCGATGCCGAACACTCCGCCGAAGTAACCTTGGTATTTGCCGCGCTCTGCCGGAGGAATGATGTCACCAATTGCGGCAAGCACGAGGGTGAATAGTCCGCCGGCTCCAATGCCCTGGATGCCTCGAAACACAATGAGTTGCACTATGTTTTGAGACATACCCGCAAGCATGGAACCTATGAGAAAGATTATAACGGCAGCTATAAGGGTGTTTTTGCGTCCATAGAGGTCGCTTATTTTGCCATATAAAGGAGTCGTTACTGCACTTGCGATAAGGTACGAAGTGACCACCCATGACAGCTCGTTGAGCGCGTTAAAGTCTGCAGCAATACGAGGCAGTGCCGTAGATACAATCGTCTGGTCAAGCGCCGACAAAAAAAGTGTCAGCATGAGCGCTCCCATGATAAGCAGAATGTCTCTCTTGCTCATCGGTGCTTCGTCTGCCTGACTCTGTGGTGTAGTAGTATTCATAATGTAGGAAGATATAGTACACTTTTATGTACGATTTTCCTAGTACAATGTAAAGTGTTGCACGTTTGACAGTACATTCGAATTTTAGTTTTTCTCCCTACGGCAGATATAAAAAACCCGCAAACTTGTGCGAGTTTTTGAGTTCAACGGGTTGTGCGAGACCTCGGTATAATGTGACCGCCTAATTCGCATGTACCAGCGTTAGCCTCATTTGAGACTTTATGGTTGGGCAACTTCCACCCGAGTTCTACTACTTCGTAAGTCATTGTACGGCTGCATCGGGGACATATAACTGTCTTCGGTTTTTGTGATGTTGGTTCAGGCATGGTGAACCTCCTTGTTTCTATCTATACGGTACTTGAATAGATGGGAGAGTCAATAAACATGCTACTCCTCGCTAAATCGGCATTTTTTGCTATTCTCAGATAGTAATTGCATTTGTTTAATCGACAAAATTACAACGGGTATCGGTTTTGTTCATATATTGTGTTTCGGTGCGTACATATTGGGATATCGTCTAATGGTAGGACAGAGGCCTTTGAAGCCTTTAATTGGGGTTCGAATCCCTGTATCCCAGCCGAATTATCATAAAGAAATGCACCTTTGGTGCATGATATAAGATGGAGCATAATTCGCGTCGTAAAATCAGCAGATTTTCGACGAAGATTTCACATACCGCCGATATATTAAATTGATCACTTCTGGTGCATACAAAAGAACTATTCGTTTCGAGGTCTCTCTGGGCCGAGAAAATGTTATATGCCTAGCAAATAAACAGGAGAGGATAAATTGCATTGAAAATTAGCACCTACTGATATTATTATGTTTCAAGTAAATTATATCCACACCACAGACTTATAATTTAAAACGGACTAATCCCCATTACTTCGTAGATAATAATTGAGAAGTCCGGCTTTTGAATTTTTGCCACATTTGCCATCCATAGGTCAGTGAAGTCATCCGGCAATTCATTGGTCTCCAGGTATTTGCGGTCGCGCTTTAGTCCGAAGCCTTCGGTTGCTTTGCCATTTCGTTTTTTACCGTAAAGGTAATCGAGAATATAGGGTGGATCAGTCATGCACATATCCGCCCTGTCGTCGCCAAAGAGGGCGAACATGTCAGCCTCTACGGTACTGTCACCGCACATAAGCCGGGAGCCAGCGAGGTCATAGATATCGCCCTTTTGTACGGTTACATTTTCAATACCAAGTTTCTCAAGCTCATGGGTGAGCGAGAAAGGGGTAGGGCTCTCGTCGTCGGGGAATATGTCGTCCATTTCTTCACTATCGAACCCGACGTTGGTGAGGAACGCTTCGTCGAATTCAGCGAGCAGGGTTAGGTCCCATTCACCGACTGCCTTGTTGAGGCGCAGGCATAAATCTTTTTCCCGCTCAAGGTCTGGAATGTCGACGAAAATGACAGGCACTTCGGTGAAGCCCAGGTCCTTCATGACATCGAAGCGGAGATTACCTCCGACAATAGAACCAATGCGCTTGGGGGAGTTGTTAACGATGAGGGGATCTTGGATGCCGTACAGTTCAATACTCGCTCGCACGGGAGCATTAGTTGCCTCGTTAATAATGCGCGGGTTGTACTCGGTGTGATGAAGTGAATCGATTGGGACGTACTCAATCTTTAAATTGTTTGCAATCATGGGGTTCTTGTTACATGTGGGTAAGAAAAAAGAGCGTTTATTGATTTTGATACGTAGTTCGCATTAGTGCGATAAGTCGACCGACTTACGTTAGATGGATAAAACAAAAAACACTCTTTTTATAAAGAGAGGTAGCTGTTTATATCCGCAACGAAGACCGTGGAGGAGGGATAGCTTTCACTTAGTATTTTACCTTTATAAAAAGTTGCTGTCTCAGCACAAAAAACTAAGCTGTGGATAACCAACGCTTATTGCTTCTTGTCAATACTTATCAATTAAATAAAAGAGGAGCGGGTTACGCTCCTCATAGTTTGTAGCTTCTTGAGTTTTTCAGGTTTTGCGTCTAACGAAGTTTGGATTAGACGTATGATCTACGATTCGCATGCCTTCACGCAGCTTGTATGTGTCATCAGATTGTAGTTCGAGCGTTTTAAATTCGCAGTGTTTTGGATGAGCCAAGTTTTCAAAATACTCCTCAGACCAATTGAATATTGTCATAAGTAATAGTCTCATTCCAAATCCATTGGTAATAAAGACTGCCAAGTCAGGGAAAGAAGGGTCTTCAACACGAGTCCAGAAATTCTTGATAAACAATGCAAAACGAGCCAATAATTCTGGACCGCTTTCCCCATCTCTGAAATGATATCGTAATACCCCGGCCTCATAGCGTTCTCGGTCGATTTCAAGTTTGTTAGTAACAGTTATACTGCCCCAATTTTGTTTCATTAAAAGAGGGTCAGCGATAACTGAACAGTGAATTTTTGGTTCAAACTCCTTGATGATAGTTTCTGCAGTCTGAATGACTCGCGTTATAGGCGTAAGAATAAAACTTGCAGCAGAAGTGTTAGAAAAGAGATACCTTAATTCTTTTCCAATTACTTCAGCTTGTCGGACTCCTTTATCCGTAAGTGGCATATCCTTATCAGAAATTAGGGAATACGCATTATCGTCGACATCCTCAAGAGATTCAGCATGGCGTAAGATAACAATAACTTTGGGTTTCATTGACAATCTCCATTCTTCATTTAAGATAAAACATATACAAATATATGTCAAACGTCACACCGCTGGCAATTTTTAGAGAAGAAGATGTTTTTCCAGGAAAAAATTCTGATTCAATGGAACTACAATACGAAGATAGACTAACAGGAAAAGTGTTGATTTTTAATAAAAAAAATGAAGTTGCGTTAGTGGGCACAAAAGTTAATTCTTTCTTGTTGTTGCCGGGAGGAGGTATTGAAGAAGGAGAATCTATCGAAGATGGTATTGTTCGAGAAGCTCTTGAAGAAACAGGGTATACCATTGTATTAAATAAAAATTTGGGGTTTGTTGAAGATTTCCGCCCGCGTGATAAAAAACATTGTTTAACACACTGCTACACCGCAGTAGTCCGAGGAGATGTAAATAATCAAAAATTAACTTCATCGGAATCTGAGAATGGATTATATGTACTCTGGCTCACACTTGATAAAGCAATTGAGACTCTTGAAGAGGAAGTGATTCAATTAAAAAAAGGAGAAGTTTTTTTTTATAATACAGGTTTTAATATTTTAAGAGATCACTTATTTCTCCA
>JAYUDS010000021.1:0-6506 GCA_043739595.1 Candidatus Adlerbacteria bacterium
ATATACACTCAAATCCGAGTGTGCATTTTTTGCTACTTGTTTTGCTGCATTAACAATAGCCAAACTACTAGTGGCAGTAGAAGAGGCTATGGTCGATATTTGCACGGTCGGGGAAGGAACTTCAGGTTGTTTCACTGGAGTATGATGCCCAAACCATGCCAAAAAAAGCGTACCGAGTCCTATAAAAAATGAAGCTATATTGTGCATATTGTGACGCACAATACACTAAACAAATAGATTTGTCAATGCCACCCAAGAAACGGGGACAATTAATTTAAAACATGTATGCTCTAGTTTTAGGAGCTAGCACAAGGGAGGATTCTGCCAAGAGCTCGCTCGTCGCCGACGCTCCTCATTCCTCTCGGCCCTGCTCGCACGACCCGTTTTACTAAACGGGTGCCCGCGCTTGCTTTCGAATCCTCCCCGTCAGCTACATATAGCAACAAAGCCAGAGGCATGCTCTGGCTTTGGCTATTTGTGCGCCGTATGGAACGAAATCGGAACGGTTTTGAGTATAGAAAAGTAGAACACCCGCCAAATCTTTCAAAATGGCGGGCGTAGCTGGACGGGTCTCCGTTAGGCTGCTTTTTGCTTCTTCTGGTGTAGTTCGTAAAGAACACGGTTCTGCTCGTTGCACCAAGCAGACGCTTCCTGCCAGTTGAGAGTGCAGAACACGGTGTCGAGAGCGAGAATGATATGTCGCACGCACTCCATCTGCTCTTGGACGCCGTACAGCGCAATGGCACCCTTGAGACGTTGCCCGACGCCGAATTGAATTCGATGACGAGCTCGCTCTTCGGCCTGCTCTTTGTTCGGCTTGAAGTTGTCTTCGTCGTCTGTGTACTGGCCGGAGTTATCAATCAGCACAGCAATACCGGGCACCTTCTCATGAACCTGCTGTTGCCAGCGAAGCTCGTTGTTGCGTGCCGTCGGCATTAAGGCCTTCTCAAGCCCAAGGAGCAAGACGTTGAGGCCATTGTTTAATAGATATACTGAAAGCATTTTTGACTTCCCTCTGGTTCAGGTTTCAACTAAGAATATATTATCATAAATAGGATATTCTGTCAATAGTGCCTTGTGGAACGAAATTGGAATAGTTTGAATCTCAAATTAAGCAATTTTGCTCTTGTCAATTCATTTTTTTAAACGTAAGAAACGCAAAGAAACGGGGGCACGCACAATTAAATTATAGAGATTATGTTCTAATTTAAAATAGTAACGCCGGGAGGAATCGCCTCTCGAGGCTACGCAACTTTAAACCTACGACACGTCTTTTTGCACCAGAGGTGCGAAGGTGTCTTCGGCCTCCGGTTCGAATCCTTCCCGGCTGCTACAAATAGCAACAAAGCCAGAGGCATGCTCTGGCTTTGGCTATTTGTGCGCCGTATGGAACGAAATCGGAACGGTTTTGAGTATTTAAAAACAGAAACCGCCCCTTCGAGACAAAGGTTTGGTTTCCTTTTCTCATGGGACGGTTAGCGAATCGCGTAGCCGATGCTACCGGCGACAACCACAGGTTGCACACTGTGACTGAAGGCGGTGAACGTCAGGCCTTGACGATCTGAGTTGATTCTCATCGTAGCGCCGGTTGCGACGTTTTGGACGAAAATCTCGTTACAAGGGTTTTTGTAAACCCTTATTTTTCCATCGTCGAAGAGAGCTGGAAACTGCTCTTCGTTCAGTCGGTGCTTTGGCATCTTTTTCTCCTTTGTTATCAACTGAGAATATCTTATCATAGATAAGGTATTCTGTCAATGGTGCGCCGTATGGAACGAAATCGGAACGGTTTTATATAGATAAGAACAGAAGTATAATCTCGACAATGAAACACTATAGAACAATATTTGAAAAAACAGGAAAAGTTAGCAAAACACGCCTCGAACGATTGGGCGCGCTGGACTATTGCGAATATTGTAAGTATGGGGACAGTCACCATATTTCGGGGAAGATTCGCCTCTCGGAAAAGGGAAAAGGTGTCAGGAACCTTTATGGATTTGGTCACAAATAATTTTTTTGAAATATGGGGAGGATTCTGCCAAGAACATTTTTACTCGCCGTCGCTCGTAAAAATTTCTCGGCCCTGCTCGCACGACCCGTTTTACTAAACGGGTGCCCGCGCTTGCTTTCGAATCCTCCCCGGCTGCTACAAATAGCAACAAAGCCAGAGGCATGCTCTGGCTTTGGCTATTTGTGCGCCGGGGAGGATTCGAACCTCCGTAGCCGCAAGGGCGATTGGTTTACAGCCAATTGCAATTGACCACTCTGCCACCGACGCATTATTTTGAACGCACCAGCACACTTTACGGTCAGTAAAGTCTTTAGATACTACGTTGTACAGCCTTATTTTTCAAGCCTTTTTTGCTACTTGACAAAATACTTATTTGTATTAAGTAATAATAAGCGAAAGTACCCATACATATGATGGTATCGTGTCGATAGTAGGACTAGCGACAATCGTCGCTCTGCGATGATCATAGCCACACTGGATACGTTGTACTAGGTGTGATCATATCCGGAACTATGACAAAAATTTCCTTAAGATGGATCCTTTTGCGTAGATTCAACGAAGGCCAACGGCAATTCTGCTCTGGCAAAAAATGGAGAAATATATGTCAGTGACAGTACTGATATTAAAACGTTCCTCAGAGAAAGAGGGGTTGTCATATACAGCTTACCTATATGAAGGTGACCCGGGATTAATTAAAATCCCCGATTACGTAAGCATGCTCAACAACGCTGAAACCCCTTGGTTCAGCGGCCAGGAAGCGCACGCCAGAGCAAGGATGCTCGGATTCCTTCTTTCAGAGGATTCGATCGCCCGTGGCGAAGAAGCTTATCTCGTCTTAGACTTTTTCAAGGCAGTGGAAGCTTTTGTAAACCGCTAACGTTTCCCCGAACCAAAAAGGCCCCGTCTTTCTACAAGACGAGGGCCTTTCTACATTTCAATGTTTTGAACTTTAATTTTTACTGCAACACCACATCAGACACTACTGGCTTCGATTTGCTTCTGCCAGATTTTTTGACTTCAAGGACGAACTCGTCGCCTTTCATATCGACCACGACTGAGCCGCCCGAGAGCACTCCGCGCGATACCATAAGGGATGCAACTTTAGTGAGGATCTTGTCCTGGATGAGCCGACGCAGCGGGCGGGCGCCATAGTGTGGGTTGTAGCCTTCTTTACCGAGGTAGTCCAAGACTGCTGGGGTGAGCGTGAGCGAAATGTCTTTGGTAGCCAAACGTGCAACAACTTCTTTGACCTGGATACCGACAATTTCTTTTATAGCCTCGGTCGACAGAATGTTGAAGATGATTATCTCGTCGATACGATTGAGGAATTCAGGACGGAAGTAGTCTTTCAATGACTGAGTCACACGCTCTTTTGCAACTTCATAGTCCTTGGTGTCACTGCGCCCACTGACCGAGAAGCCGAGCTGCTCCATCTTGTCGATGTACTGAGCGCCAATGTTGCTGGTCATGATGATGATAGTGTTGCGGAAGTTAACCCGGCGGCCTTTTGCGTCGGTCAGATATCCGTTGTCCAACACTTGCAGAAGGATGTTGAATACTTCTGGGTGCGCTTTTTCGATTTCATCGAACAACAACACCGAGTAAGGCCTATGACGCACCAGTTCAGTCAACGCTCCGCCCTCTTCGTGGCCCACATAGCCTGGAGGCGCGCCAATTATTTTGCTGACCGAATGCTTCTCCATATACTCCGACATGTCAACGCGAATAAGCGACTTATCGTCGTCGAACATAAACTCGGCGAGCGCTTTAGTAAGCTCAGTTTTGCCCACGCCTGTTGGCCCCAAGAACATAAATGACGCAATAGGTCGGTTCGGGTCTGAAATGCCCGCACGAGAACGTTTAACGGCATCTGCAACCTTCCCTACTGCTTCTTTTTGGCCCACCACTCGCGTTTCAAGCACTTCGTCGATGCGCATGAGTTTTGCCGCTTCTTCTTCAAGCATGCGAGACACGGGGATGCCTGTCCACTTGGACACGACGCTTGCAATATCACTTTCGGTAATCTCTTCTTTCAAAATGCGACGGGTAGACTGGAGTTTTTTGAGACGTTTTGTTTTTTGGTCGAGTTCCCGCTCGAGACTTGGTATTTCTCCGTAGCGGATTTCTGCAGCGCGCGACAAGTCTACAGCCAACTCAGCGGAATCAGCTTCGTTGCGAAGTGAATCGAGTTCTTTTTTAATGCCTTTAATGTCCTGGAGCACTTGCTTTTCGTTTTTCCAGCGCTGTTCAAGTTCAGAAGTCTTTTCGCGCAACTCGGCTATGTCGCGCTCAATTACTTTAGTACGAGCTTTGGCGGTTCGGTCGCTTTCTTGTGCAGCCTCTTTGCGAAGAGCCTCTTTTTCAACTTCGAGGCGCATAATCTTGCGATGAGCGTCTTCAAGCATAGGCGGCTTGTTTTCAAGCGAAATACGCAAACTGGAAGAAGCCTCGTCGATAAGGTCGATTGCTTTGTCTGGCAAGAACCGGTCTGAAATGTAACGGGCCGAGAGTTGCACTGAGGCAATGAGCGAGTCGTCGGTGATATGCACCCCGTGGAAGAGTTCATATTTTTCTTTCAATCCGCGCATAATGGCGAGCGCATCGTCAATTGACGGCTCAAGTACATAAACTGGCTGAAAGCGTCGCTGGAATGCAGGGTCGCGTTCAATGTGTTTTTGATATTCGCGCAGTGTGGTCGCGCCAATCACATGGAGGTCGCCGCGCGCTAAAGCTGGTTTCAGCATGTTGCTTGCATCCATAGCGCCTTCTGCAGCGCCTGCGCCGATTATTGTGTGGATCTCGTCAATGAAAAGAAGTACGCGACCCTCAGAGCGCTCTATTTCTTTCATAATGGCTTTAAGACGCTCTTCAAACTCGCCACGGTACTTGGTACCCGCAATGAGTGAACCTAGGTCAAGCGACACCAAGTCTCTGTCCTTTAACGACTCAGGCACATCCCCGGTCGCTATGCGTTGAGCCAAACCTTCTGCGATGGCGGTTTTACCGACACCTGCTTCACCGATAAGTATCGGATTGTTTTTTGTTCGACGAGAAAGAATTTGTATAACCCGTTGAATCTCTTCGTCGCGTCCAATGACAGGGTCAAGCTTATTTTCAGCAGCAAGTTTAGTCAACGAGCGGGTGTACTTGGTCAGGGCTCGAAACTTTTTGTGTTCAGTAGTTGTAGTTGCTTTTGAAGAACGGAGTTCGGTAAGCGAACGTATAACCGCTTCCCGCGAAATGCGAAAACGCGACAACGTTTCGCGCGCAAGCCCTGGAACGTCAAGAATAGCGACAAAGAGGTGCTCGGTTGAAACAAACTCATCATGGAGTTCAGTTGCCACTTTAGCCGAACGCTCAAGCGCCTGCACCAACTCAGGAGTCAGGTACAACTGGTATGACGGCGAAAGGACGGAGGCTCCAGCGCCACCGTCAAGTGACTCCAACACCGTGTCGGTCAACAGCACCAGGTCAACTTCAAGTCGGTCGAGTACCGAGGTTACCAAACTTTCTTCCTGTGTCAGAAGTGCAGCCAACAAGTGCATAGGGCTCACCTGATTTTGGCCACGTTCAACTGCCAGCTCGTGTGCTTTGCGAACGGCTTCTTTTGCTTTAGTGGTGAAATGGTTGAAAGGTGGCATATATATATTTACGGTTTAGTTTGCTGTTTGGTTTCAGAGACCTTGGGGGCAAGAGCGGGAATGACGGCGGTAGAGTACATATTTGAAGACTGCGTCAGCGAAGCAGTGGTGGTGATACCTATCACTTCACCGAAACGCGTCGCCAACACCGAACCGGGTGCCAAAGATTGTACACTTGCCTCAATGAACGGGTCGGTTTGGATCTCGGGCAACATCGCCACCACTCCCTCACCCACTGAGTCTACACCTTTGCCTCCTATACGGATGACGCTTTGTCCCAGTCTGACTTTCAGTATATTACCCAGTGCTGCAGGCGCCGTACCGCTTGAGGTCCCTATGGCGAGAGATAGAACGATAAATGGTGTAGAACTCGCCTTTGTCGGAAGCACAACCGCAGCGACTCTGGTGCCGTTTTGCAATATTGCTTCAAACGCTTGGGCTCCAGAAGCTTCAAGTGCACTTTTGTCAGTAAGCGCGGTACCGTGGGCGTCAACTAATATGCCCCGAGCCACTAGATCATTACTTCCTTTAGCTGTTATTCTGATGATGCTTTTTTGAAGGTTCGCTATTGTTTGTGCTACCAGGTCGTCGTCTTTGACCACGATAGTCTTTTGTGTGGTGACTGCGGCAACTCCTTGCGGCGTTGGGGTGACAGTTTGGATGGTATGTTCAACTATTTGATTGATAGTACGAGTGACCGCGGGAGGTGCCTGGTTAACGAGCGTTACAGTGACAATGCCCGTCGCAATTGACGTAACAAAGCTCACCAGAAGCGTTAAAAGGATTATCTGGTGTTTAGACAGCCTTTCAAGATCCATATCTCTATTATGCCATACTTTCGTACCTACCCGCAACCT
>JAYUDS010000022.1:0-6421 GCA_043739595.1 Candidatus Adlerbacteria bacterium
TTTGGTCGCGAGTACATGAACGCGCGCGAAGTCATCAAGCGCGTCAACATTGGCGACGTGGTCGCAGCCAAGGTTATCTCAACCGATGCTAAAGAAGGATACATTGAGCTGTCGCTCAAGGAAGCTCGCCAAGCCATCATCTGGGCCGAAGCCGAAGAGGCGGTCAAGGGCAAGAAGCAATTCGAACTCATGGTCAAAGAAGCCAATAAAGGCGGCCTTATACTCGAGTGGCAAGGCCTTATGGGCTTTCTTCCTGCCTCCCAACTCAAGCCCGAGCACTACCCGCGCGTCACTGACGGCGACAAGGACCGCATCTTAGACGAACTCCGTAAATTTGTCGGCACTAAACTCGCCGTCTCGGTTATTTCAGCCACACCAAAGGAAGGCAAACTTATTTTCTCTGAAAAAGGCTCCGACGATACAGAGAAGCGCGAGATAATCGAGCACTACCAAGTTGGCGACACACTTTCAGGCGAAGTGACCGGCATGGTGGACTTCGGCGTCTTTGTAAAACTTGAAGAAGGTCTCGAAGGCTTGGTTCACATTTCTGAAATCGACTGGGGTCTTGTTGACGATCCTCGTCACTTCTTTAAAGTTGGAGATGCTGTTAAAGTCAAAATTATAGATATCAAAGACGGCAAAGTCTCGCTTTCTGTCAAAGCCCTCAAGATGAACCCCTGGCAGTCTGCTGGCGACAAGTACAAAAAAGGCGACCGAGTCGAGGGTGTGGTTATCAAATTCAACAAACACGGCGCTTTGGCTTCTATCGAAGAAGGTATAGCTGGCCTCGTCCACATTTCGGAATTTGGTTCTGAAGAAAAACTCCGCGGAGCTCTGGAGCTTGGTAAGCGTTACCCATTCACCATTTCCCTCTTTGATCCGAAAGAAATGCGCATGGCACTCAATTACACCGCAGAGAAGAAGGCGTAACTACAAAAATTGTGCAAAAAGAAAACTCGCCGATTAATCATCGGCGAGTTTGTCGCTCTATAGTCAAACAATTGACCGAACAACAAAAAATTTTGAGCTTCTTATCGCTGTACACCTGTCGTCCAAGTAGCTTTCCACAACCAGAACAGCTACATAACTGTTCGCTTGGAGATACAACATGGGGCATTTGTAGCGCAGCAAGTGTCAGTGTTTTACTTTGCCCGTTCTTTTGGATTGCGTCCCAGATGCTTTGTGGCTCTTCCTCCTTTAATAGTCGCTGAAATCCGCCAGGGGACTTAAAGGCGCGTGTCTCTCCTAATCTGGAATTGAAGATGAACCAACCCGATTCAGCCGCTCGTCTTCTTACAAATTCAGCCGGAAGGACATACATATCCTCCCCGAACACTATAATGACGTGTGAGATGTCTTCCCAAGACGCATTACCTGCGTTCAATTGCGTCGCGAACGGTTCACCTTCCTTGTTATGTGATTTTGTTCGCACGAAGATGCGAGCATTCCCACCCATAAGCAGAAAATCTCGGTCATAGTCCCTTGGTCTCCAACTTCGTTTAACACGCTCCGCTTCACAGCCATTGCTCCGAGCAGCATCAAGCACCTTCTGCATTGCTTCGCAAGGAAGTGTTTGCATACCCACCCTCCTGTAAGGTCACTCTTCTACCCTAACAAATACCAAAAATACCCTTAAAGTCAATTTTTTGAATGAATGACCATGGTGGCATGTTCGCGGCCTTCTGTAAGTAGGAGTTCTATCGCTTCTGCAACAATCTTTTGTACTTTTTTCAATTTTTCCTGTTCAGTTGCCTTAAACTTACCAAGCACAAAGCCAGTTACTTCAGTTGCATCGGGTTTTTTTAACTTGCCCGTGGGCGTCGAGGGTGAGATGCCGATGCGAATACGGATGAAGTCTTTAGTTTTAAGAGTCTTTTGTATCGAGTCCACTCCTCTGTGTCCGCCGGAAGAACTGCCATACGAGAGCTTCACACGGCCAAGCGGCATATCCAGCTCGTCTTGGAGCACAACAAGGCCTAGAGTAGCGTTTTTGGACGTTATAAGCGCTTTCAGAGCGTGGCCCGAGTTGTTCATGTAGGTATCAGGCAACATGATGGTGGCTTTTGTACCAAACAATTCTCCCTTGGCAGTCTTTGATCGAAGCTTTGCGTCTTCTTTCCATTTTTCTATTCCTTCTTTTTTTGCTAGTTCTGCTAAAAAGTCACGCCCAACATTGTGTCGCGTCCCTTCGTACTCACCTCCTGGGTTGCCGAGGCCAACAAAAATCCATTGCATGCGTATAACGGTAGCATAATGAAAAAAAATTGCAGAAAATAGTATCACGAATGAATTTTTTACGAAGAAAACTTGCACTGTTGAAAAAGAAGCATACAATGTTCTCATGCCACAGGAGCACAGTGAGAATTTTTTCACAGAACTCCTAAAGTTTGCTCTTCTCGCTCTCTGCATTGTTGTTCCAGTGAGACTCTTCGTCGCACAACCCTTCATCGTTTCCGGCGAATCGATGGTTCCAACATTTCAAAATAGTCAGTACCTCATTGTTGATGAGCTGACCTACCATTTCGCAAGCCCGCATCGCGGCGACGTGATAGTTTTTCGCTATCCAAAAGACACCACACAGTTTTTCATCAAGCGCATCATCGGGCTTCCCGGTGAAGTCGTACATATCAGCGACAGCGGCATCGCAGTAACCAAAACTGACGGCTCGCAAGCACAGCTCGATGAGTCCTACGTGGCTAACCACGGCAATGGTGGCAGTCGCGACTACACCGTCCCACCTGGAGACTACTTCGTTATGGGAGACAACCGTCCCGAGAGCTCGGACTCTCGTTCATGGGGCTTTTTACCGCGCACAAACATCGTGGGGCGAGCCTTCTTGAGACTCCTACCATTTCAGTCAGCTAGTATTTTCCCGGGCAGTGCAAACGAACCACAATAATGAGCACCGTTAGAACCTCGTCTAACTTCGCCACATTAGTAGTTTTATTATGTGTAACCAAGCCACTTGGCTTCTAACGGTATGAGCGCACCACAACAACTTTCTCCTGCAACTTTTGTCCGACATGCGTCTGATGTAGCTTCTTTCTATGGGTTCCGCCCGCTTCGAGAAGTCGAGCGTGAACTGATACCCAAGCGCACAAAGGGCCTCCATAATTTTGCTACCAGCCTCGATGTATGCACTACGCGAGTCACCGCTTCCAAAGAACCTGTACTTGCCTACTATGCAAGCGCAACACCATCTCACTTACCGTCAGGAACACAAGCACGCGACGTCGGAGAATTTGGCCTGCATGTAGTAGGCGCATCTGAAAGTTTGGGAGAAATACTTCTTTTGAAAACCTTGTTTTCCATTATGACCGAATGGGGCACTACTGTGTCTCGGGTCCGTATGAACGCGCTCGGTGACCGGGACTCCAAACTTCGATTCGAGCGAGAGTTGACCACTTACCTGCGCAAGCATGTGCAAACACTCGACGTTTCGTGTCGAAAATCAATTGGCGAAAGTCCACTCAGCACCTATGTTTGTGAAAATGAAACCTGCCGCGAATTGCTTGCAGACGGTCCACGCGCAATGAGTTTTTTGTCAGAAAAAAGTCGTGGTCACTTTCGTGAAGTTTTGGAGTATGTCGAAAGTCTTGGACTACCGTACGAAGTCGACGACCTGCTTGTGGGCGACGAGCGCGAGCAACGGATTGTCTTCGCGCTCGACCTGGAAGACGCCGACGCCACTGTTTTGGGCTCCACCGGTGGCCGCTATGACGAATATATACGCAAATCGAGCAATCGAAAGGATGGTGCCGGCGTGTCTGCCAGTATTTTCTTCCGCAAAAAAGGGATGTCACGCACAAGTTTTGCCGCCACCGCTCCTTCAAAACGACCCAAAATCTATTTTGTACAGCTTGGTTTACGAGCCAAACTACAAGGTCTCACTGTGGTCGACATGTTCCGCGAGGCCCAGATGCCTATTTCCCAGTCATTTGACCCAAGCAGCCTCGGCCCCCAGCTCCAAAATGCGCGCGATCAGGGTGTGTCCCATGTCCTTATAATGGGTCAGAGAGAGGCCTTGGACGGCACGGTCATAGTCCGCTCTACTACTAATAGCTCTCAGCAGATAGTCCATCTCACTGCCCTGCCAAGGTTCCTCAAGACCTTAAAAGTCTAGAACCGTCTTGCAGAGGGAGAAAATGAATGCTATTATTGTCCAGCATGGCTATAAACGCAGAGGTAACAAAAACAGACAATGAAACGCCGATCAATTTGATCCGACGTTTCTCAAAACGCGTCCAAGGCTCGGGTCTCATCCAGCGTATGCGCGGCCGCCGCTACCACGCCCGCATCAAATCTCGTGAAGTCCGCCGCAAACAGACACTCAAGGTTATCAAACGCCGCGAAGAGGTACAGGAGCTCATTAAGCTCGGCAAAATGATGGAGCGCACTACCCGCGGCCCGCGCCGCCGCTAATTTTCCATATCTTTGGACACGCTGTTTGACCAATTAAAGGTGTATATCCTCGGAAAGCGATACGACTTGTCGGTCGCTTTTTTGTCTTCACAAAAAATGCGCACGGTAACTCTGAAAACAAAAGGCAAAGACCACGCAAGCAACGTGCTGGCCTTCCCTCTTTCCAAAACATCTGGTGAAATCCTCATCTGCAAAGCAACCGCGCGACACGAAGCCAAAAATTTTAACATGACATCAGAAGTTTTTATCAATTATTTGTTTATCCACGGACTACTCCATTTAAAGGGCTTCACACATGGTGATACAATGGAACAAGAAGAGCGCCGAGTTATGAGGCGGTTTAGTCTTCGTGTCCATGAGTCCCGTTAAAAATACACATAGTTCAAAACTCTTTCTGCAGCAATCTGCCTTACTATTAGCTTTTCTTAATTTCTAACAGGATGAGCAAAATAGTAACGGGAATTGATGTTGGTACCTACCATGTAAAAGCGGTTATCGCGCAGCTTGCTGACGACCCGCGGCAGCCTCCTCGTATCTTAGGAAGCGGCTATGCAGAAAGTCGAGGGATGAAACAAGGCTACGTTACCTCAATAGAAGAAGCGTCTCGCTCGATAGCTGCAGCAGTAGCTCAAGCAAGCCGCGCCGCAAAAGTCCCGGTTAAACGGGCGTATGTTGGTTTGGGCGGAGTCGGACTCGACGAAGCTTTTGCGCGCGGGGAGACAGTGGTAGAACGAGGGGATTCTGAAATTACCGAGCGTGACGTACCGCGTGCAATAGCTGCCAGTGAAAAAGCGCTTTCTCCGGCCGCGACACTTAATCGCAAAGTGATCCACACGATACCCCTGCGCTTTTCGGTCGATGGCGTCCCTGTTATGGGCGGCAACCCGGTCGGCATGAAGGGTATGCGTATCTCGGTGGAAACTCTTTTTATTACTTGTGTCGAGCGGCATGTGCGCGACCTCGTCGAAGCGGTCGAAAACGCCGGCATTGAAGTCGAAGACCTCGTGGCCTCCCCAGTTGCGGCAAGCTTAGTGGCACTCTCAAAAATGCAAAAACGTGTTGGCTGCGTACTCACTAATATCGGTTCTGAATCTCTTTCTATACTTGTGTTTGAAGACGCCAAACCAATTTCACTAAAAGTATTCCCTGTGGGAAGTGCAGACCTTACCAACGATCTTGCTTTAGCGTTCAAAATTTCACCCGAAGACGCGGAGCAGCTTAAACAAGGAGCAGTCCTTAATTCGCCAACTTCAAAGAAAAAAGTCGATGACTTCATGACTCGCCGGTTAGCAGACATGTTTAAAATTATTGAAGCGCACCTCAAACGTATCGGCAAAAACGAGCTACTACCCGCAGGAGTCGTGCTGACCGGCGGCGGGGCTTCAATAGCAAATGCTACAGAGGTCGCTAAAACGGTTCTCAAGCTTCCCTCGCGCATGGCACAGTTGTCAGAAGGCCCAGCAACCAAGATGCAGCTAAACGACGGGATATGGGCTGTAGCCTATGGTCTGACGGTCTGGGGCTTCACCTCAGGAGAAGGCATCGACCCCGCCGAGGCACACGACTTTAAAGACTCCTTCAAAGGCATCATCAAATACCTTAAAAAGTTTTTACCGTAATCGTGGCTTTTTTACTTATCCCATGCAAAACCGTTGCCGAAGTGGCCATATTTTGCAGTTTCTCGGAAGATAGGCTTGCGTAAGTCGAGCTGCTCGATAATTGCGCGTGGACGCACGTCGTAGCCCGTTATCTTCTCCTCGACTCCATCAATCGTGGCAACCGCCATGAGTGGCTCAGCTACACCTATCGCATATGCAAGGTGTACGTACACTTCCTTTGCTCCTTTTTGGCGCAGGTAGTCAACCGCAATACGACGGGCCATATATGCCGCGCTCCTGTCTACTTTTGTTGCGTCCTTTCCTGAAAAACAGCCGCCGCCCAAGGGAATATTCGGACCATAGTTATCTACCGCGAGCTTCCTTCCTGTCAGGCCCGTATC
>JAYUDS010000023.1:0-6340 GCA_043739595.1 Candidatus Adlerbacteria bacterium
CCTGCCTTTTCAAATAAATCCCGGGCCTTGCCTACCGTCACGACATGGTCTTTGTGCGGCCCCAAGCCGCCGTAGGAGTCCTTCCAGTCAACAACAAGAGCTCGTCCGTTTTTTTTAAGTACACGCAGCATCTCTGCAGGCAGCGGTTCTTTGTCTTCAAGAAAGAAGAGAATATTTGTAGCTATGACAAAGTCGAATTGTCCCTCAGGCAAATTGCTCCCTTTTGGTTGTTCCAAATCGCCGCGAATTACTTCTACATTTTTGAGATTATCCGCCAAGGCATGGTTTTTGATGCGTGTGAGCATGTCGGGTTTGATATCTACCGCCCACACCACTCCTTTGTGGCCGACAAGCTTTGCTGCTGCAAGCGTAAAATGCCCTGACCCCGAGCCAAAGTCGGCAACGTGCATACCCTCCTCGAGATGAGCTGCCTCAAGCGTTACACTAGGTGCCAAAAAAGAGCTCTCTTCCATCTTCTCTCAAGTATAGCTTAAAAGAAAAAAGGCGAGCGAGGTTATCCCTCGCCCGCCGCTGCAGCTTATCGAACCAGAGCCGCCAATCTACCCTCAGAATGCTGACAAAACGACCTCAATGGTTCTATCTGTTTTAGGGAGCACCTAGGCTTTTGGTTCTGGGGCCACAAAACAATAAATGACCACATCCGACCAAGGGTTTCGAGGCGGGGCGCATATATGTGCCCGCCCGTCTGGGTTCTTTATCCACGGGGGCTTGTCAGGGTCGTATATCCTCCTTGGGATTGCCACGAATTCTTTGGTCTCGCGTAGCTGTGCGTACCAAATATGTTCTTCGACATTGAAACGTGCCTCTGTCGGATAACAATCCTTGTCGCTACAACAGGAAGTGTTATTTACATCTTTCCACTTCGAGTAGAACTCGGCATGAAGTGTCCGATCTTCAGGAGGATGGCCGTGGTCGCTTGGTGTCTGGGCAAAACTCGCAGAGCATACACAGACAAGTAATGTAAGAAGTCTACAAACCTTTTGCATAACAAACTCCACTATGGGTTGGGCCCTCTCAGCCGTTTTTAGTTCTATCTAATGTCACGCTACATTACCCACCCGCAGTTGGTCAAATTAAAAGAAAGACACTCCCGAAGGAGCGCCAGAGTAAATTAACAAGAATTGCGGCACTAATGCTCGTTCGACTGAACATCTTTCGCTAAATCGCACATACGAAAACCCGTTCCTTTAGAGCTGTGTATATTCAATATATAAAATTAGTGAACATATCTCGCAGGTGCGAGATATGTTCACTTCTTAAAACACTGATTATCAAGGTTACATACTGAAAGACCGACGCATCGTCCTATTCCTGTCTATATAATTGATGAGTGATTTCATACATTAAATACCGATTTCAATCTTCCAGTTCATTGGAATAAGGGTAAGATTGGTGGGATGTTTAAAATCGTTTTTGTTTTTTTATTCTGAAAGTTTGTTCTTTATTTGTGCAATCAACTCGTCCGCATCTTTTATTTTATGTGCACTCATTTCTACAAAAATTTCTATCGGCGGAATCTGCACTTTTATCTTTGCGGAGTTTGCATAGACAAACACATCGGCAATACCCGTCGTCTCAGAGACAATATCTCGCACAGCCCTTGAAAGCGTCTCGACATCTTTGTCAGGCACTTTCGCATCGTCGTATTCAAGCTTAATCAGAGGCATACGAAGCTGGCGATTGCGTCGCCGTCGCGGAGTTTCATGATTCGCACGCCTTGGGTAGAGCGAGAAAGGGATGGGACTTCGGTAAGGTCCGTGCGTATTACTTGGCCTTTTTGGGACACCACCACAATTTCAGGTGCGTTTTCAGGGTCTTTGGATACAACTCTGGCAGCAATGAGCGGGCCGGTCTTCGTCGTTACTTTGACCGTCTTGATGCCGGAACCGCCGCGGTTTTGGATTTTGTATTCGTCGCTTGGCGTTGTCTTGCCATAACCGTTTCGAGACACTACCAAGATCTCAGATGTTTTGTCTCCTTTGCGTATAACATCTGCGCCCACAATGACATCTGAACCAGAGAGCTTCATAGCGCGCACACCGCCCGCTGCGCGGCCCATGGCCCGTATATCGCCTTCTTTAAAGCGTATAGACTGTCCTGTTGCTGAAGCCAGCAAAATTTCGTCTCCTTTATCGACAAAGAGTGCAGAGATAAGTTCATCTCCTTTGTCCAAGCGCATCGCAATGAGCCCGCTGCGGCGCACGTCGTGGAAGGCAGTAGCGTCAACTTTTTTTGCCACGCCTTTTTTCGTTATCATATACAACGAGCGCTGGCCTTCTTTCTCGACTTTGCGCATAGGGAGGACCGAAGAGATTTTTTCGCTGTCAGAAATTGAAAGGAAGTTCACCACTGCCTTGCCCTTGGTCGAACGCTTCCCTTCCGGCAGCTCATACATCTTAATTTGATATGCCTTACCCAGGTCAGAAAAGAAGAGGAGGTCGCTGTGGCTCGAAGTGGTCAAGAATGTCGTGACAAAGTCTTCTTCTTTCGTATTGAGATCAATAACGCCGACTCCGCCGCGCTTTTGACGCTTATACTCTTCGGGGTTAGTGCGCTTTACATAGCCGCCTGCGGTCAGCACCAGCACCTGCTCTTCGTCGGGCACCAGGTCTTCGACGTTGATGACCCCTGCCGAACCTTTAATAATTTTAGTCTCGCGGCCATCGCCATACTTACGGGTTATCTCTTCTATTTCGCCTTTGATGACAGCAAGCATCTTCTTGTCTGATTTAAGCAGCGCGTCGAGCTCGGCTATCAATGCCTGGATCTCGGCCAGCTCGTCTTCAACTTTTTGTCGCTCGAGGTTCGCGAGCTTCTGGAGGCGCATTTCGAGAATAGCGTTAGCTTGAAGTTCGCTAAACTTGAACTTCTTCATCAAATTGAGACGCGCATCCCCCACATCTTTAGACGCGCGGATGGTCTTTATAACCTCGTCTATATGGTCGAGTGCTTTCTTAAGACCGATGAGGATGTGCTCGCGCTCCTGTGCCCTCGTAAGGTCGAACTGGGTACGGCGGCGGACCACTTCGCGACGGTGCTTGATGAACTCCTGTAGAATACTCTTGAGCGACATCGTCTGTGGCACACCGTCGACGAGCATGACCATGTTGAAGTGAAAGGTGTCTTCGAGCGCCGTGTGTTTATATAAAAAGTTGAGCACCTTTTGCGGCTGGGCACCTTGTTTGAGCTCCACCACCACGCGGATGTCCTTGGTTGACTCGTCGCGCAAGCCGCGGATGCCCTCTATCTTCTTGTCCCGCACGAGGTCGGCTATGCGCACTATCATGTCTGACTTATTCACGCGGTATGGAATAGACGATATAACAATCTGGAAATCGCCCTTTTTACCTTCAACAATTTCTGCATTACCGCGCACCACGACGCCGCCGCGGCCGGTTGAATATGCATGCTGGAGGTCTTTTTTGTTGTATGCGACCGCGCCTGTTGGGAAGTCAGGACCCGAAACAAATTCCATCAAGTCGTCGACCGTGGCCTCTGGATTCTCTATCAAATGCACGACTGCGTTGTTTACCTCGGTGAGGTTATGCGGTGGGATGTTCGTCGCCATACCAACAGCAATGCCCAAGGTGCCGTTGAGCAAGATGTTTGGCACCACCGAAGGCAAGACCGCTGGTTCGCGCATAGAGCCGTCATAGTTGGGGCGCCAGTCCACTGTGTCTTTGTCGAGGTCTCGAAGCAACTCTTCGGCCATGCGTGACATCTTTGCCTCGGTATAACGCATAGCCGCGGCCGAGTCGCCGTCAATTGAGCCGAAGTTACCCTGGCCCAAGATGAGCGGGTAACGCATGGCGAAGTCTTGGGCCATTTTGACCATAGCATCATACACCGACGAGTCGCCGTGCGGGTGGTACTTACCCAGCACCTCTCCCACTACTGTTGCTGATTTGCGAAAACGACTTCCTGGGCTGAGCCCCATCCTATGCATGGCAAAAAGAATACGTCGATGTACTGGCTTTAAGCCGTCGCGCACGTCAGGGAGGGCGCGCGAGGTTATAACCGACATTGCATAGTCGAGGTAGGAGTCGCGCATCTCGGTTGAGATATTGCGCGCAATAACGTTTTGGTGCGGTACGACTACACCTTCGCCTTCATTATTTTTTGAATTCTTATCTTTTGCCATAGTGAGTTGAGAACGGAATTATTGACCAATATAAGAAGTTGTCGCGACTTCAAGTGTGGCACTACCTTGGGGAGACATCGAACCATTTAAAACGTTTGCGAGCTGTGTTTGCTGTACTAAACTGTTTTCTGTCGCGACTTGCGGATGGGGCGACACAAAGCGGTAACCCAGTGTAGCCAACCAACCGACAAACACAAACATAGTCACCACCCCGGCCACTCGCGCTGCATGTTGGCGACGTTCGTGCGTCGGCTTGCTATGCATATGTTCAAAGTAACGTTTCATGTGATTTTGTCGAAATCATGCCGCGTAACCGTCGATTAGACGCGGCCGATAGTATTCTACCATTCTAAAACTACAATTTCAGCCTCTTTGCCTTCGAGGTCTTTCTTTTTTACGGTAAGTTTTTCTACCGGTTTGATTCCTTCGACACCTGCTTCCTTTAAAAAAGCTTTCAGTGAAGCCTGGTCATAATGCATGGGAATTATTGCCTTTGGCTCTAAGCCAACTGCTAGTTTATAGCTTTCTGCATGGTCAAGCACTCCCTCACCGCCAATAGGCACAAATAAAATATCTATATCGTCGAGCTCTTGCTTTGCAGCTGCAGGCAGGTTCGTTGAGCCGTGAGCGCCCAAAAAACATAAGTTCGTTCCTTCAAGCAAAATACTATATATAGTGTTGAGATGCGTCCCTCCATATTGGGACTCTGCCCCAAAGCCGCGTACTGCCATGCCGCGTACTTCATATTCTCCCGGACCGGATATAACAAAAGGTTCCCTGTCGCCGTAGGTAGTGTTTTCGACGCCGTTAAAATCTTCGTGATTCTGAGAAATAAGTACCACATCGGACCCAAACCGTGCAGCCTTCATTTTTGAGTCTTTTGATGGCGGGTTAAATGCGAGGGTCAAGTCGCCCTGCGTAATTTTGAAGCATTCGCCTCCCAAATAGGTAATTACCATACTTTCATTTTAGCATATTTTGAAATTTTCACACCAAATCCCTTATGCACGAATGCGTCATTGACCAAAAGCACTACTTAAAGGTAGAGTCAGGGAGGAAGGTTCGTTGCGAAAAAGCAATATTCGCCTCGACTCGAGTTGCTCGATCGAAAATCAATGGGCCATCCACCCTCTATCCTAGGGACGAACAAGATGGGTTGTTTGCAACCGCATCCCAATATAATGAGTACGCCGCCAACGCGGGGGTTATCTTACAAAGATTTTCACTCAATCCGAAGCTGAGTTTGACTAAGAGTTTGGGCGACTCAACGTAAGTCGCCCCGCCTACATTGGGGAGGCATCCAACCATTTGGTCGGGGCCTCCCTACGTCTTTTAAGACTTTATGTCCCCATTTTTTACCCCGCCTTTTGGCGGGATTCTATTTTTCTCCATCACTCTTCACCTATACTTTACGAGGCATGTGCTAGTTTTAATTTACCTGAGGCATGAGGAGCATGGTGCTCTTTGTGGCCACAGATTAGCTCCTGATTTCGGTTGGGAGCTTTTTTTGTCTTTATTTCACAACATATTTTAGGAATCATGTGTTTTTATCTATTGCAGTTCTTGACAAATATTTGAGAGGGTGTATAGTATCACAGTTACTCCCTCAAGGAGATTTTCCATGCGATGTCGTAGCACCCCGTTCTTTTCATATCATGTGTGCACCAATTTCGCCGGCGGCGCCGCGGTTCACTGACCAGCCACCTTGGCCGGATCAGTTTCTGACCTAAGGAGATGTTTTACATGATTTGGCCGTAGCTAAGCTTTTCACTTTGGTTGTAGGTAAGCTCCATTAGAAAAACCTTCAGAGACCCCTAGGCTCGCAATATGCGAACGCCGGGGGTCTTTTCTTTTGTGTACTTGTGCTTTTCTCCCGTTTATGTAGAATTTCCCTAATTGCCTTTAATAGCAATAGCTTTCTCTAGTCTCGACTGGAGAAGGCGCAGCGCATAGGATTAATCTTCTGGACACTCTGGAAGGACCTGTCGTACAAACAAATACTTATGCCAACAGAAACAGCAATGCCTGAAAAGGCAGCTTTGAGCGTATCGGCTATGGTCGATTACGCGCAGAAGTCAGCAGAACCGCCAAAAGAGGGCGATATAGTCGAGGGAACCGTCCTCGCTCTTGACCGTGCGCGCCTTTACATTGACCTCCCGCCTTTTGGTACGGGTGTTA